>NZ_JBEPWD010000002.1:0-135537 GCF_041642575.1 Salegentibacter sp.
TTCGGAATGATCGTTGTTTTTTTAATCCTTTGGTGGTTATTAGGTAATCTTGGTCTTTAGGAAAGTGTTTACTTAAAAAATTGCCCTAAACCCACCGTAAATATTACAAACCCATAATAATAATGTTCAAGACAAACATTTAGGAAACTTTTAGTTGAAAAGTAGTTAAAGATAAAAATCCAGGCTGCCAGGAAGGTAGCTACTGGCGCTATCCAATTATCATAAATTAAATGGGTAAGGCCAAAAATGAGTGCATTGGCAAACATCAACAGATACTTTGAAGGAATTAGGTTCTTATACCTCTCGAAAAAATACACTCTGTAAATGAATTCCTGAGGCACTACTGAAGCTATAGGATACAGGAAGAAAGTGATTAAGTATTTCTTCGATTCTTCTACGGGATATTCAAATAACAAATCGGGAAATAACCAGCCGGTAAATAATATTATTAACAGTGTAATGAGAAACATCCGCGGCAGGCTTTTCGTGAAATATTCCTTATCAAAACGGAAGAAAATGACATTATTAAAATTGGTATAGCGTTGAAGTAAAAGAAAGAAAAAAGCAGCAATGAATACCAGGGGAATAATTTTTTTCCACCCCTCCAGGTACATTCCGGTTAAATAAGGTGCCAATCCAAAGAAGACCAGAAGTTCTAAAACTTTAAAAGGAATGGAAAAATATATTCTTTTCATATTCATTCTATAGATACCTTCTTAAAAAACCTATTCTAATATCAAACTTTAAAATTGAACCGATAAATTTAAATTTTTTCAGCTTATCAGGTTTAAACCGGGTCACCTGTTGTTAAATTACTATTTAAGCGTATCTTCTTCTTTCTTCGCGAAATAGATTTTCACTTTGCGCCTACCCCATTCCCTGGCTTTTTCCACATCGATTCCCATATAAATATCTATCTTATTTTTCCAGCGGTAATGCATTTTATCCTTTACAAGAAAAACCCCGTCAAAACCTTCGATTTTAACAGCGGTATTATGATCAAGGCCTCTTTGGATAAGATCCCGGGATACAGCTATCGCTTTTAACCCCGGTTTCAAGGTATCTCCCCAGGCTGTGACGGCAGGATTCCCGGGGCCGGTCTGCCAGCTAAGTGAATTATATGCAGAAGCAGTAACTTTAAGGCTATCCCACACTACTTTAGGCTCAGAAGATTTTTCAGCTTCAAAATTACAACCTGAAATACCTGTAAGCATATAGAGAAACATACAGAAAATTACGGTCGACAATAGACGCATTCCAATCATTATTGCTGAAATTAAAATTTTATGCTGAACGCAGAAATATCTAAGTTATTAGTAAAAATTACCAATCCCTAATTTGTTTTGTCTTAAAACCTGGATTGAAACCGCAAAAATGGATGCTTTAGAAATTGAGCTATTAAAGGTACCTCGGATCACAATTCTGTCTTTATATCTAAAAAACAGTCTGTTGGAATCATTTTTATAATTCCTGATTTCTGAAAACTAATGTTTTGTGATTCTGTTAATCTTTACAAAAGAAAAAGGTATTCCCCGTCGGTTAATTTGGGTTTTATCTTAATAACTGTACCTTTGCAGCTTTAAAAGGCTGAAGATTAGCCTATTTTTAAACTCGAAAAATATTATTATGAGTCAAGTAAAGCAAAATGACACGGTAAAGGTACATTACACCGGAAAACTAACTGACGGACAGGTTTTTGACAGCTCTGTTGAACGTGGGGAGCCAATTGAGTTCACTATGGGTCAGGGACAGTTAATTCCAGGTTTTGAAAAAGGCCTTATCGATATGGAAGTGAATGAGAAAAAGACCATCAATATTCCTAAGGAAGAAGCTTACGGAGAACCAAGAGAAGAGCTTGTTCAGGAGGTGCCAAAATCTCAACTTCCGGAAGAGATCAAACCAGAAGTTGGAATGGGACTGGTATCAAAAAGTCCTGACGGAAATGAAATGAACCTTGTGGTAAAAGAAGTAAAAGACGAATCTATCGTGGTAGACGGAAATCACCCGCTTGCTGGAAAAGATCTTGTTTTTGACCTTGAAGTAGTGGAGATCAAGTAATCATCACACTTTTATATAAAAAACCCCTGAAGTCTAATGATTTCAGGGGTTTTTTATTAATCGTCAACGAGGTCTTTTAGTTCTTCGTAGCTGGCATTTGTTTTAATCTGCAACCCATTGCTAAGGCCCACATGACAGCCGGAGTCTTCCTGGTATGCGATATACATGACTTGCGCCTTATTTAGATAAAACGTATCGTCGTTCAGGTCTTTGATTTCTATAAATTTCATTTTTCAAAAATTTATTCAATTTATGAAATATTCATGAGTTTTACGGTTATGTTAATGTGGGAAAGTTTGTAATTCCTCTATTTCCTTAAAGTTTCCTTAAGGGCCTTAAAGATGGCTTCCTTCAGTTTTTCATTCATCCTTTTTTTCTCGACGAAACTCTGATTCACCTCCAGTTCTATACCTGTATAATTCTCGGGAAATTTCTTTCTCAAATAGGTTGTAAATCCATCAGCCTTTCCCAGGTATGGATAATTAAACCTTATTTTTAAAGAGGAATCTTCTTCTCTTAACTTTGATTTTAAATCTTTACAGAATACTTTCTCCGCCTTACGGGATGAATCATAAAGCAGACCTATATCTGCATTCCGCGTTTCACCGTTTAGAACCGGCGTAAAACTATGTACAGAAAAATGGATCACCTTCTCCCCTTTTTCAATTAGTTTATTAATTCGATTTTCCACTTCAGCCCTGTATGGATTATACCAAGTGGCGATTAATTTATTTTTTTCTACTGAAGAAAGTCCTTTCGTAAATTCTGAAAATAAATGAGGGTGACCAATGGAGCGGTTCACTTCTACCAATAACCTGCTAACATTATGAGCAGCATTAAAATCTCCCAAAACTTTAAGGTGCTCAAATAAGTCTTTAGCCCCTGGATCGTAGCCACGGTGAGAATTCAGTATTTGAACTTCTTCAGTAAAGAGGTGATTAAATTCCTTCGGAATTTCATTAGACGCGTGTTCGCAGGTTATGACTAGCTTCACACTTTAAATAATTGATTGTCAGCCAGGCATTCTCCAAGTTCACTATATACTTTCTTTATCTTTTCTTCTGAAAAATCCCCATCGAGTTTTTTGAGAATCCGGGTTGAAAGGCTTCCGTTCTTTAAAATATATTCAATAGTATGCTGATGTTTCGCTGAAATTTGTGATTGTACCCTCTCGTATAATTTTTCCCAGATCTGCTTAACACTCGTCTCTTCTTTAATTCCGAAGATTGCTAAAAAAGCTTCATTCTGAATTTTAGTTTCTTCAGCATCCCGAATAACCATATTAAAAATTCCCAAGAGATCATCTTCATGCCATTTCTTAAGATCTTCCAGAGCGATCCATTCTCCAGTTATCAACAACTTCAGGCTTTCGATAATTAAAACTGCTATTGCAATATCAGCGGCGGGACATTCCTGGATATCGACCACCCTTATTTCTATAGCATTACGGTCAAAACGGGCTATGGCTCCTCTTGAATTGAGAAAATGATGATCAAGGATATTTTCAATATCGAAGGGTTTTATAGCGGTATTAATGGGTTTAAAGATTCGCTGGTAATAATCGCTTTTGTTGAACACCTGCTCCGGAATAACTTTTCCGGTCATTTGTGGGATCTCTTTCTGATTGGTTTTGTAAACTTCCAGGCGTGAATCCTTAAAACCTGTTGCCTTTCCTTCAAAAATAGGCGAGCTCGCACTCAATCCCGGAATTATCGGCAATAAAACCCTCACGGCTGCGTGTAGTTTTTCAAACTCAGCATCGTTATAAAATGGTAGGTTAATATGCATGCTTTGCACATTGCTCCACCCGTGTCCGCTGCAGTCAAAAATTCGGTTGTATAAGGCGTAGATCTTGCTGTAACTATGTTTCCAAAGTTGAGTTTCGGTTTTAGGGAGCATCAATGGATGCGAGGCCGAAGGTAATAGCAGCGTATCAAATTCTTCCAGCAGGGAATTGATTTCCTGAATATTTTCGGCGAAAAGCAAATCGAGATCTTCCAGATTGGCGGTAGGTCCATTGGTTTTAAGTTCGAGAACATGAGCCACCAGTTCGTTGCTCCATTCAATTTCACCGTTATCAATATCTGCAGATAAAGTTCCGTTTTTCTTTGTGAGTAGTTGGTCTACGATCGGGTTTACTCTCAGGCTTTTCTTTCGTACCAGCATATATTCCAGCTCTATACCAAAAACTTCAAATAGATGATACTTCATAATTATTTTTTTTCAAGACGGCTTTTTAAAGCCCCGAGAATATCTATATAAACCTGGTCGCCATAAAATGCATCTTCCACCCCGAAATCAATATTAGGATTGTCATTTATTTCAATTACCAGAGCTTTTCCATTGATCTCTTTCACGTCAATACCATAAAGGCCCTTCCCCATTATTTTCGCTGACTTCATAGCTACTTCCAATACTTTTTTAGGGATGTCCTCAATTGAAAAACTATCGGCATTTCCATCCTGGTTTTCTTTCTCGGCAGCCTTCCAGTTGTATATTTGCCAGTGATCTTTAGCCATATAATACCTACAGGCATAAAAGGGTTTATCATCCAGAATTCCTATACGCCAATCGAATTCTGAAGGCATAAATTCCTGCGCAATCACCAGATCAGATTTTTTTAACATGGCAGAAACCATTTCCTGATATTCCTCGGGCGTGGTTGCTTTTTTTACCCCGAAGGAAAAAGTAGAATCCGGCGATTTTAAGACAACAGGTAAGCCTGTGGTTTTAAGAACTGAATTTTTATTATCCTTATGTACGACCACCGTTTTTGGTGTAGGAATGCCAGCATTGTCCAAAGCTTCGGCCATAAAAACCTTATTACAGCACTTTAAAATAGCCTCAGGATAATCTATAATGGCGATTTCCTCCTGTTGGGCCTTTCGGGCAAAGGCATAAGCCTCGTTATTGACCTCGGTGCTTTGTCTTATAAATAAAGCATCGAAAGCCGATAAACGGGAAAGATCTTTTGGCACGACAACTTCAACATAGAAGCCCATTTTTTCTCCAATTTCAATGAATTTTTTAATGGCTTTAGCATTACTTGGGGGCGCCGGATCATCCGGGTTAACCAGGATTGCCAGATCATAATCGGCATTAACCGATCGCGGAGTATCATATCGCTTTTTGGCAAAATACTGGGTTGCGAATTCACGCATACTTTCTTTATGTTCTTCGGGAATTTCAGCTTCAGAAATTGCTTTAATATTCTTTACATTCCATTTGGTGGTAAAGTTGAATTTTACTCGTAGAAAGGGTATCTGAAAATGTCGATGAAACATTGTACTCAATTCGCGGTATTTTTGAGCAACGTTTTGACCAAAATATATACTGAGGGTGAATTCCTGGTTTTTTATATTCTTTAAACTTTTTTGAATGAGATCATCAAATTCTTCAGAAACTATTTTCACGAGCTTAGGCTCACGAAGGTCTACCAAATTTGTTACCGTAGGAATCGCAAGATGCCCTCGGGCTTCTGCTAAAAGCGAGACATAATATCCCCTGGATTGATAGGAATAATCTTTGCAAAGGTTAAATATGCGAGCTTTTTTTATCCTGGCGTATTCAGGATTGGTAAGGTAGGCTTGAGCTGAAATTATTTGAATATTTTCAAGTTCTAAATTCCAGGTTTCAGGTTGGTTAACTACTATAAATTTATTCATTTAATACTTTAAATTGTTATCAAATTTAGCTGAAAATCTTATTCCATTTACAAAGAAATCGGCAGGACAGTAAAAATAAATAGGATTGAAAATTACCAAAATTTTTCCTTCTTAAACCAAACCAAGTGCTCCTTCTATGCTTCATTAGAAAAATATTCCTATTTTCAGCAATTATAAATCAACAGCTATCATGAAAATTTTTAAAACCTCTTTTTTATTACTTTTTGGTGCCTTGAGTATGCAGGCACAGGATTATAACCAGGAAACTCTGGATAAGGCCAGGGAAATTCAGGATAAAATAATTACCATAGATACCCACGCCGATATTAACGTTAAGAATTTTACCAATGAATCTAACTACACTATGGATCTTGATACCCAGGTGACCCTTCCGAAAATGGAAGCCGGCGGACTTGATGTAGCATGGTTTATTGTTTACACGGGCCAGGACGAACTTAATGAAGAAGGTTTTGAAGCTGCATATACCAATGCAATGCAAAAATTCATCGCCATCCATAAATTGGTAAATGAACTCGCTCCCAATAAAATTGGTCTTGCCACTAACTCAGAAGAAGTAAGACAAATCTACGCTTCCGGAAAAAAAGTAGCCATGATTGGAATCGAAAACGGATATCCTATTGGGGAAAATATAGAAAATGTAAAGAAATTCTACGATCTGGGCGGGCGGTATATGTCACTTTCTCATAATGGGCATAGCCAGCTTTGTGACTCTAATACTGGAGAGGAAAATGACGAATGGCTCCATAATGGTGTGAGCGATCTGGGAAAAGAAGTTATTGCTGAAATGAACAAATACGGGATGATGATAGACGTTTCGCATCCTTCTAAGGAATCGATAAAACAAATGTTTGAGCTTTCTAAAGCACCACTTATAGCTTCCCATTCTTCTGCCAGAGAACTTTGTGACCATAGCAGAAATTTAGATGATGAGCTTTTGCTGCTTTTTAAAGAACACGGCGGTGTTGTGCAGACGGTTGCCTTTAGTGCATACGTGAATACTGAAAAAAATAATGCTTTTTCTGAGGCTTCGAGAAAGGTCTACGAGAAGAAAGCTCAGGAAATGAATTTCCAGCTTCTGGAACGCGACAGTGTTAGAAAACTTTCTCAGGATGACAGAAATATATATTATTCTGAATTCCAAAAAATAAGAAATGCAGCTCAGCCCGATGTTGAAAAACTTAAAGAAAAAATAGAACCGGTTGGGGTTAGCGATTTTGTAGACCATATAGATTATATGGTAGAACTGATTGGTATTGATCACGTAGGTATCAGCTCAGATTTTGATGGTGGTGGTGGAATTGACGGCTGGATGGATGCTTCAGAAACACTAAATGTAACGGCAGAACTTGTAAAAAGAGGATATACCGAAGAGGAAATAGCAAAACTCTGGGGAGAAAACCTGCTTAGAGTTATGGACGAGGTTGAAGCTGTTGCTGAAGAAATTCAGAGGAGTTAATTTATCAAACCTTCTTACTTATATAAAAATGCGGACCAAACGTCCGCATTTTTTTTGTTTAAAACTTCTACCTCTCCTATTCATTTTCTATTGAAAATCAGCCGAATAGTTAATAATATGTTAATATACTACTGTTTTATGCATAGTACTGTAACAAACCAATAAAACAAAAGTCTATTTGGTAAACAATAAAACTTTTAAACGATGAAAACTTTCAAAACCACCAGAAGAGCATTTTTAAACACAGAGAAAACAAATAGCCGAAGCAGCTGGGATAATCAGAGACGCTATTCAAGTTAGTAATTCAATTCTAAAATAAAATATCATGAAAACTTCAAAGATCAACCGTAGAGAATTTTTAAACACGACGAAGCAAAACAGCAGAAGTAGCTGGGATAAACAAAGACGTTATTTAAGTTAATAGTGCAACCTTTAAAATCAAGTATTATGAAACCTTCAAAAATTAACCGCAGAACATTTTTAAACACAAAGAAACAAAACAGCCGAAGCAGCTGGGATAGCCAAAGACGCTATTTAAGTTAATAATTCAACCATTTAATTTTATAGATTATGAAAACCCTGGAGAATATAATGATGGAAATTGGACAACGCAAGGCAGGGTTCTTAAAACGCAGGAAGCATTTCCGCGAAATTAAAAACAACCATTTTGCATCAGCCTGGAAACATCACAAAATTTTAGTAATAGAACCATAAACAACAAGTCTTATGAACTTTGCCCAAAAGTAGCCGGCACAATTAAATTTGTGGCCGGCTTTTTTATATCCCCAGATAAAAACTTAAAGTTGGCATAAATAGTGAAATACTTATTTTAAGTCTTCGTTAATTTGTTGCAGTTAATTTAACCTATGTCATTGTTATTAAAGATTAAAAAATCCCCAAAGCTAAAACTGGGTTTAATTATAATTGGAAGTTTATTCGCGCTGGGGATCCTTTTTTTTGCGAGCATTTATTTTGGAGCCTGGGGCAAATTGCCTTCTTCAAAAGAATTAAGCGAATTACAACAAAGCCGTGCTACCCAGGTACTTTCCTCGGAAGGGGAATTAATAGGTAAATTTTTTATTCACGACAGGCAACCTGTAAAATACGAAGATTTTCCACAGCATCTTTTGGACGCCCTTATCGCAACCGAAGATATTCGGTATTATGATCATAACGGGATTGACTCCAGGAGTCTCCTAAGGGTATTTTTTAAATCAATTTTACTTCAGGACGATTCAGCTGGAGGTGGGAGCACTATAACACTTCAGCTTGCAAAAAATATATACGGAAGAAAAGATTATGGAATCCTGGGAATTGTAGTGAATAAGTTTCAAGAAGTGGTAATAGCCAATAGGCTGGAACGCCTTTACGACAAAGAAGAAATTCTTAGTCTCTATTTCAACACTGTGCCCTTTAGCGATAACACTTTTGGAATAGAAAGTGCCGCGATGAAATTCTTCGGAAAACCCACTTCAGAATTAAATCTTGAAGAAGCGGCAGTTTTAGTTGGGATGCTAAAAGCCTCCCACTATTATAATCCGCGCATCTTTCCTGAACGCAGCAAGCTAAGGCGGAATGTAGTGCTCTCTCAAATGGAGAAATATGATTTTATTTCTGAAGAAAAAGAAAAGAAAGCCCAGGATGCAGACCTGGTCCTAAATTATAAAAATTACGGCCATGACAAAGGTTTGGCCCCCTATTTTAGAGAACAGGTTAGAAAAGATGTAAGCAAGGTTCTGGATACCCTAAAAAATAAAGACGGAAAGAAATATAATATTTACAGAGATGGTCTAATTGTGCACACCACCCTTAATTACAGGATGCAAGAGCTAGCTGAAGAAGCTATGAAAGAACATATGGCGGCTTTGCAGGAGCAACATGAGAAATCCTACGGTGAAGCACCACCATGGAAAAGGAATCCGAAAATACTTGAAGATGCCATTAAAAGCTCTAAACCATATAAAAGCCTGGAAAAGGAAGGTTTATCTGAAGAAGAAATAATGGCTGAGCTTGATAAAACCCAGCCCATGGAACTTTTTAATTATTCAGGGACGGTTACTAAAACTGCTAGTGTTAAAGACAGTATAGCGCATTATTTGAAATTTCTAAATTCAGGAATGCTGGCAGTAGAACCCGGCACCGGAGCCGTTCAGGCTTGGGTGGGCGGTATTGATTACAGGTATTTCCAGTACGATCATGTTTCTCAGAGTAAGCGCCAGGTTGGTTCTACTTTTAAACCCATAGTTTATTCTGCGGCTATTGAAAACGGGATTGAACCCTGCACCTATTTTTCTGCCCGTGAGGTTACCTATGCCAAAGGTTGGCGGCCTGCTAATTCTGCCAGCGATAATGACGATCCGCATATGAATTATAATATGAAGGAGGCCCTAAGCAAGTCAATGAATACTATCGCGGTGAAGGTGCTTATGGAAGCAGGGATAGGTAAGGTCATTCACCAGGCCAGGAAAATGGGAATCGAGTCTGAAATTCCGGCCGTACCATCAATTGCATTGGGCACGGCATCTTTGGGCCTTGACGAACTCACTACGGCCTTCACACCTTTTGCTAATGGCGGAAAATACAGCAAGCCATTTTTGATCACAAAAATAGAAGACGGCAACGGCAATCTCTTGGCTGAATTTCAACCTAAAAACGGAACCTCCCCTGCCCTTTCTGAAACAAACAGACAGATAATGGTAGAGATGATGAAAGCTACGGTTAATGAAGGTACGGCATACCGTCTTAGAAGCACTTACGGATTGAGAAATGACATTGCGGGTAAAACCGGAACAACTCAAAATAATAAAGACGGATGGTTTGTAGGAATGACACCTAACCTTGTAAGCGTAACCTGGGTGGGTAGCGATGATCATCGAATTGGTTTCCGGAATACGGCTATTGGCCAGGGCGCAAATTCTGCTTTACCAATCTTTGGTAAACTGATGCAAAAAATGAATGCTGAACCTCAGTTTAATAAAATCACCCAGGCGAGATTCCCGGTTTCCCCTGAAGTAATTGAAATGCTGGATTGTGAACCAGAAAAACGTGACGGTTTCTTTAAACGGCTTTTTGGTAAAAATGATCAGAACCAGGAGACTGGTGAACGCACAGAAAAACCTGAAGAAAAAAAGGAGAAAAAAGGTTTTTTTAAAAGATTATTTGGAGGTAAGAAAAATAATTAAAGGTTTAAAGCGCCGGAACTCTTTAAACCTTTAATTACCAATTTCAATTTAAATTAAGCGGGAATATCATCTGTTTTTTCTCTTTCCCAGAACCGGCTCTTTTTGATAGACTCTATAAAATCTTTGGACAATTGAATGAAATTTTCCTTTTCATTAGAAAGAACTCCAAGTTCTGGTAAGTTCTGATCTTTTATCTTTTTCCAGAAAAAAGTTTCCGTCAAAATTGAATCTTCTGGTTTCGAATCGGCAGCAATGGGTTTACAATGTTTAAAGGCCTCGTTAAGGAAAAATACGGCTTCCGGCATGTCCCTCAGTTTATTTATGGCCTTCTCTCCTGCCGGCAGATAAATCGCATCATATAAAACCGACGCAGTAGTGATATAACTGTTATCAATTTTCACTTCTTTATCTCCTGAAAGTTTCAATGTTCCTGAATGTGGCGCAATAATATCTACTTTTGCCCCTTCATCTTCCAGAGTCTTTTTCATGGCCATCACTGATTTTTCATCAGAACCTTCGGCGCAAAGGAAAGCCACTTTTTTGCTTTTTACGAATTCCACCAGATTCTTCTGCATGCTTAATGCTTTAGATGATTTGGTTTGCTGTTCCACAAAAGTAGATTCATATTTATCTCCGGCATCTGCTGGCACCCCTTTATTCATTGGTTTTTCCGGTTCTCTCGGGAAATCCACTCCAAGGTTCTTTGCAACTCTTTCAGCCAAATTCTTATCTACCTGGGTTAACAAACCTACCAGGCGTTCCCTAATTTCAACAGTTTTAACCTTTCCTAATTCGAAACTGAAAGCATCAATAATATGTTTTTTCTCTATTGGTGTCTGGCTGTCGTAAAACATTTTTACCTGGCTGAAATGATCGGAAAAGCTTTTACTTCTGGTTCTGATCTTATTCCCATCAACCCTTTCAGTATGGGATACAAAGCCCCCTTCAGACATTTTCGCCTGAAATGGACATCCTCCTTCCAAAGAATTGGGATCGTAGCTGGTTCGGCCTTTATTGATCTCCTGCCGCATATGCCCGTCCCGCTGATTATTATGGGTGGGAGCCAGTGGCCTGTTAATAGGTATTTCGTGAAAATTAGGTCCTCCCAAGCGCTTCAACTGGGTATCCAAATAGGAAAATAATCTTCCCTGTAATAAGGGATCATTAGTGAAGTCAATACCCGGTACCACGTGGCCCGGGTGGAAAGCAACCTGTTCAGTTTCAGCAAAGAAATTATCGGGATTTCGGTTTAGTACCATTTTCCCGATTATTTTCACAGGAACTTCTTCTTCCGGTACGAGCTTTGTTGGATCCAGCAGGTCGAAAGAAAATTTATGTTCATCCTCTTCGGGTATTAGTTGCACTCCTAATTCAAATTCAGGATAATTTCCGTCTTCTATGGCCGTCCAGAGATCTTTTCGGTGGAAATCGGGATTATAACCTGATATCTTCTGGGCTTCATCCCATACCACCCCATGCACCCCAAGAACCGGTTTCCAGTGGAATTTGACGAAAGTAGCTTTTCCTTCTTTATTGATAAATCTAAAAGTATGCACCCCAAAACCTTCCATCATTCGGAAACTGCGAGGGATAGCCCTATCAGACATTGCCCAGATCACAGTATGCAGTGACTCCGGCATGAGAGAAACAAAATCCCAAAAGGTATCATGAGCAGCAGATGCCTGGGGGATTTCATTATTAGGTTCGGGTTTAATAGAATGTACCAGATCGGGGAATTTCATGGCATCCTGAATAAAAAATACAGGCATATTATTCCCTACCAAGTCGTAGTTCCCTTCATCGGTATAAAATTTTGTAGCGAAGCCCCGAACGTCACGTGCAAGATCGGTAGAGCCTTTAAAACCTACTACAGTAGAGAAACGTACAAATACGGGAGTCTTTTTTGAGGGATCCTGTAGAAATCCGGCTTTGGTGTATTTTTCCATAGATTCATACACCTGGAAATAACCATGTGCCCCGGACCCTCTGGGATGGACAATTCTTTCAGGGATTCTTTCATGATCAAAATGGGTCATTTTTTCCCTGAAAATAAAGTCTTCCAACAAAGAAGGTCCCCTTTCTCCTGCACTTAGAGTGTTTTGATTATCGTTAATCCTCACCCCTTGATTAGTGGTTAAAAACTGATCTGTCCCGTCTTCCTTATTGAATTCCAGGTCCTTCTGCTTTTTATCTTGCTCAGGAGTTTTTTTCTTTTCTTCTTTCATGATTGTATATTTTAGATGGTTTCCCTAAATTTCATAAATTAAGTGTAGATTAGGAATTTGAGCCTGTTAAATAAATCCTATAATTGAAACTGAATATCAACGGGTTAAAATAATTTTTCCAACTTGTTATTCAGCTAAAATGAAGAAAATGGAAGTAGATAAAACTCAGAAATTAGGAAAGATAGATTATAAGGTAACTCGCTGGATGTACAAATACGGCAAACCCTTGCTTAGGATTTCCATCGCTGTTGTTTTTATCTGGTTTGGGGGCCTAAAAATAGTTTTAGACAGCCCTGCCCAGGAACTAATCGCCGCTACGGTCTTCTGGTTCGATCCTGAAATATTCATTCCCGTTCTTGGAATTTGGGAAGTATTAATAGGCTTGCTAATGCTTTTCCGAAAGACCTTAAGAATCGCCGTGATTTTATTGTTTCTTCAGATACCGGGAACCTTCCTGCCTTTGATAATTTTACCGGAAATAAGTTTTGAAAAATTCCCTTTTGTACTCACAACCGAAGGCCAATACATCATTAAAAATCTGGTGATAATTGCCGCGGCAATTGTGGCCGGAGGTTCAGTTCGGGAAAGAGAATTCGTAGAGCAAGACCTAAAATCGGTTGATGCTGAAGATGATTAAATAAAAAGCCGGAAAGAATGTTCTTTCCGGCTCAGTCTATTTTTTACCTTTTTTAAAACTCCTGGTTAATAGCCAATCTAAGTTTACGGGAGTAATCTTCTTCCAGCCAGTCCCTGTAGTTCTGAGTGCTTTTACTAATACAATAGGAATATTGTTTGATCCTTGATGAAATATCATCCTTGAGCTCCTTTATCAACAGCCTGGCGTCAAATACATCTTCACTATTCTCAACACACATTTTTACATGTTGCTCCATAGACCATTCTAACACGGCCTTAGATCTTAAGCCTTCTTTTATTACTCTATCATAGGCAGCTTCAATATCAAAATCTACTTTTTCGGTTTTAGCAAATTTCTCTCTGATCTCCGGAGGCATCTCATATTTGAATTCCCTTTCAATCTCTTCATCGCTAAGCAGATTTTCGAAATAGAAATCAGGAGCTCTGAATATTTGTCGCCAATCCACCGGGGCACTCCATTCCCCAAAGCGGGAAAGATTGTTCCCCAGGTCTAATACCGAAAACTCAGATTTTCCCGGTAAAATCCTGGAACCTCTGCCTATCATCTGGAAATAAAGAGTAAGCGATTTAGTAGCCCGGTTCAGAATAATAGTTTCTACGGTGGGTTCATCAAAACCTGTGGTTAAAATACTTACTGAAGTGACAATGGCACCCGGGGTATGTTTGAACCATTTTAGAATATCTTTCCGGTCCTGCTTTCCTGTGGTATTATCCAGGTGCCGTATAGGCAAGCCGGCGTTTTTAAAAGTTTCGTAAACCTCAATAGAAGTGTTGATACCGTTATTGAAAATAAGAGTTTTTTTACCTCTGGATTTGTCGTAATAAGCATTCAGGAGTTTTTCCTGCATACTATAGTTTGTATAAAGCTCTTCGGAAGATTTGACAGTATAGTCTCCGTTCATCCCTACCTTCAGGCTTGTTAATCCTACATTGTAGCTATAAGTGTTGGCCTTAGCAAGAAATCCTTTATCTATTAACGAAGCAATGGAGTCTCCCACGATGAGCTCGCGATAATTATCCTTCATGGGTAATTTGATGTTTGAACTCAAAGGAGTTGCGGTAACCCCAAGGATAAAACATCTTTCAAAAAATTTAAAAAGTTTTCGGAAGGAATTATAATGAGCTTCATCGATAATTACCATTCCGATATCATCCATTTCCAGCTTTTCATCATTCAGACGATTATTCAGAGTTTCTACCATAGCCACAAAGCACATATAATCTTCCTGATCTGGTAGTTCTTTGACTTTGCTGTTAATTATTTTGTTACGAACACCGAAATCTGTAAGCATGGTAGAAGTTTGCTTACAAAGTTCAATCCTGTGTGTAAGAATTAAAACCTTTTTTTGTGTACGTTGAATATACTCCCGGACCATTTGGGAAAAAATAACGGTCTTACCTCCACCTGTAGGCAACTGATACAGCAAATTGTAGTGCTCAGGGTGCTTATCGATCACCTTGAAGATCTTATCTATATCTTCCTGCTGATAATCATACAATTGCTTATCTACTTTCTTGTCTTCTATTCCAAATGTTTCAACCTCCATAGTATCTTTTAAAAACTCCAATTTTGCAAAAATAGCTGATTTCTTAAGTTTAGGAAAATATTTATGTAGGAAATACGAAATTGATTTTTTACTTTTTTTTAAATTTATAGAATTAATCTTCGTTCACTACAAATCGAAAGTTCCTCATTCCCCCCTTGTTTTTCTGTATTGGTTGAAATTTTTAAAATGCACTTCTATGGTCGGGGAAAAATATTTAGACTTATTAAGGGAGAATATACTTTTTAAAGATCTGGAAGAAGATAAACTTCCCGCTTTTTTAACTGAATTTCAGGAGGAAGTCTGGCCAAAAAACACCTGCAATATCAGCAAAACCCCTACTCTTTTTCGATTTTACATTATTGCCGGCGGGAGGGTTAAGATTTATCGGGTAGATCCCCAAGGTGGAAGAGAATTTACTATGTTCCTTCTAACAAAGAATGATGTTTTCGATATTTTATGTTTGCTTGAAAATTGTGAGCACAGAGTTTTTTATGAATCTTTAGATGAAGTTGTTCTGCTGTCAGTGCCCATTGAAATTATGCGGAATTGGATAAGAGAATATCCTCAAATCAACAAGTCTCTCCTGCCTTATATGGGAAAACAGATCCGTGCTCTGGAAGAATACACATCAAATGTTATACTGGCAGATATTTCCAGCCGGTTAGCAAAATTAATTCTCACCCATATTAATCATAAATCAAATAAACTGGAGTTAATTAATGATCTTACCAATGACGAACTGGCGAATCTCATAGGTTCTACGCGAGCAGTTGTAAACAGGCACCTTCAGCAATTCAAAAAGGATGGGATTCTTAAAATCAGCAGAAAAAAAGTTGAGATTCAAAATCTTGAATTGCTTTTAAAACAAGCTGAAAAAAATCACTCCCAGGATTAAACTGAACATCTGTTAATTAATATATAATATTGATTAAGTGCTACTTACGTAGTATTTTCTGAGTTATAATCAAGATATCTTTACTTTAATCTAAAAAATATACTGTCATGAGAAAGTTAATTTTCAGCATGGTATTTATGGGGATTGTATTCTCCAGCTATGCACAAAAAACCATCCGTCTGGATGAAGTAACAATGGAGTTAAGCTCCGAAGCACTCAGGTTAGATCCTGCATCAAATTCATTGATCGTGGATATTCCTGAAAAATACACCGGTCACTTTAATGAGAGTCCTTTGAGGTTTTTGCGCGAAAATTTTGATATTCAAAAATTTATTGTCGCCAACCGGGATTCCTACTATGATGTTTATGATGTTTCCTTTAAAACAAATAAAGGAAATTTAAAAGTGAGATTTAATGCTAAAGGCGATCTTTTAACCAGTCACCAGGTTTTTAAAAATGTAAAAATGCCTTATGCAACCACCGTTAGTGTATTAAGACAAAATCCTGATTACTCAATTATAGCAAACAAGCACATTGCTTCTTCGAGAAACAGCTGGACTTTAAACAAGGAATTTTATAAGATTAAACTTAAAAACGGAACTAAAACTAAAAATATTAAAGTTGACCTGGATAAATCAGGAATGGGTAAACTCGCAGCAATGTAAGTTTAAGTTTTTCAGAAGGGAGCACGGCCCCTGGTCAGGGCCGTGTATTTATTTATACGTCAAAAAGATCAGAAGACAAATAACGATCGCCGCGATCGCAAACAATACTTACCACAAGACCGCTATCCAGTTCCTCACATAATCTTACAGCAGCTGCAGCAGCTCCACCACTACTCATCCCTGCAAAGATACTTTCCTGGCGTGCAAGTTTAATAGTCATTTGTTTGGCTTCTTCTTCACTCACTTCAAGAATCCGGTCTACTTTCTCTTTCTTAAAGATTTTAGGAAGATATTCTTCTTTCCATTTTCTGATTCCCGGAATTCTGGAATCATCGGTGGGTTGAACTCCTACGATTTGAATATTCTTATTTTTTTCTTTTAAATACGTTGAAGTTCCCATTATTGTTCCAGTAGTACCCATGGAAGAAACAAAATGAGTGATCTTATGCTTGGTTTCGTTCCAAATTTCCGGTCCGGTGCTTTTATAATGAGCTTTCCAGTTATCATCATTGGCAAACTGATTAATCATAAAATGGTCGCCATCTTTGAGTTTGGCTTCAGCATAATCCCGGGCTCCTTCAATGCCACCTTCAGCATCTGTCAGGGTTACCGTTGCGCCATAAGCTCTCATGGTTTGAACACGTTCAATAGTAGAATTTTCAGGCATAACAAGTTCCAAATTCAAATGAAATATTCCTGCTATCATAGCGAGAGCAATCCCCGTATTTCCACTGGTAGCTTCAATTAATTTGGATTCTTTGTTGATGTCTCCTCTTTCCAGGGCATTTTTTATCATACTGTATGCTGCCCTGTCTTTCACACTACCCCCGGGATTCTGACCCTCAAGTTTAAAATATAGCTGAACATTAGGATTCTTCACCAGTCTGTTAGCCTTTACCAAAGGAGTATTTCCAATTAGATCTAATATAGAGTCATTCATTACTCGTGTTGTTTTTAATGTTAATCTGTGGATTATGGGTGACGATAGAATTCTGGGGAACCGATTTGGTTAACCAAACATTTCCTCCAATCATACTATTTGCACCTACAACTGTCTCCCCACCAAGAATGGTAGCATTGGCGTAAATGGTTACATTATCTTCAATGGTGGGATGTCTCTTGGTGTCTCTTAAATTACGATCTACGTAAAGAGCTCCAAGGGTAACACCCTGGTAGATCTTTACATTGTTTTTTATTATTGCAGTCTCGCCTATAACAACTCCAGTAGCGTGATCTATGAAAAAGGGGACACCGATCTCTGCTCCCGGATTAATATCGGTTCCCGTTAATGTATGTGCACATTCGGTCATCAATCTTGGGACTAAAGGAAAGCCAACTTTATAAAATTCATGGCTTAACCTGTAAATCGCAATAGCAAAGAATCCGGGATAAGACAAATAAACCTCTTCAATTGAGTTTGCTGCCGGATCATTTTGAGCTATAGCAGTAGCATCTTTATTTAATTTGGTTAAAATTTCAGGCAGTAATCTAAGATAATCACACCATATTTCATGACAGGATTTATCGGGTTGCCAACATACGAGTTCGGCAAGTTCAGAAAAATCTTTCTCCAACTGTTCAATATTGCCTTTCACCGAGGTGTCGGCATCAAAAAGCGTATAAAAGATTTTATGTACAAAAGCTTCTGTTTTATCTTTTATACTCAATCTTAAATTGGGAAGTCTCTTTTGCTCTTCAATATTAGCAATAACATGTTTTTCTATCATACTGCAGTTAATCTATGGTTGGCTTCTATTCAAAAGTAATCAATAGAAAAATAAATTTTCTTGATTTTTCCTTAAATACTTAACTACGGCTTCAGATTAATAAATTAGAGGGTTATTCTGATTTTACGATTTCCTTTACTTGCACAGAATCCAAAGCGAAGAGAAGAGAAAAAGACTTTAAAATTATGCGAAATAGTATTTGGTTTTAAGCTATAGACTTTAACTTTGACTGCTGAAATTAAATAATCGGTTTGAAGGAGTTTTACTATTTCGCAAAAGAACATTTTAAAAAAGTAAGTTTTGGTTGGTTATTAACTTTTCTCTCCAGCTTTGGTCAGACCTTTTTAATTTCCCTTTATGTTCCTGAGATCATTAGAGATTTCAACTTAACTGAAGGTTCTTTCGGTGCCATTTATGCAGGGTGTACTATGGCAGCATCCATAATAATGCTCACCGTGGGGCATACGGTAGATCACAAACCTGCAAAAAAGGTCACCACATATACTGTATTGGGCCTTGCCTTCTCTACAATTTTATTAGGATTTTCCTTCAACATCTTTCTTCTATTTATAGCCTTAATGGGATTAAGATTAATGGGCCAGGGATTACTGAGTCATATTAGTATGACAATAATTTCGAAGTATTTTGATAAAAACCGCGGAAAAGCCCTCAGTATTTCATCTCTTGGTTATTCCTTTGGTGAGGCCATATTCCCTGTGATAATAGCGCTGGTAATTTCCTGGTTCGATTGGCGGGTGGCGGCTATTGTTAGCGGAATTGGTTTATTGCTCTACCTCATAAGGTTGCATTTTACCGATCTAAGTGAATTCGACAAACAACTATCTTCCACTAAAAGACCCTCAACCTGGAGCTTGCTTAAGGGTTATAAGAGCGTGGTTTTTGAAAGGAAATTTGGCATAATGATGCCGGCTAGTTTTATCCTTAGTTTTTCCATTACCGCCATATTTTTCTATCAATATGTATTTGTTGAAAATAAAGGTTGGTCAGTTCAGCTTTATGCAAGCTTTTTTACGGTATACGCGATCACCAGGCTACTATTCTCGATTTTCGGTGGAATGTGGGTCGATAAATTTACGGCCAGAAAAATGTTTCGTTGGTTTCTTATCCCCATGGTTTTGGGCTTAATTCCTTTCGCATTTATGGACAGTATTATGGGAGCTTTTATCTTCCTTATCCTGGCTGGGATTACCGTCGGGATGTCCGGTACTATTCAAACCTCACTTATTGCTGAAATGTATGGCACAGAGCGAATGGGAGCTATCAGAAGTGTGTTTACAATGTTCATGGTTATAAGCACTGCCCTTGGTCCTCTTCTGGTTGGTTTCCTTTTGGATTTAAATATAGATTTCAGTTATATTATGCTGATGTTTATCGGGTTAATGACTTTAGTGGTGCTAAATAATCAACGGATTAAAAACTATTGACGTATCAGGCTGAAATGCCCTTTCTGCGTTGGGAAACCTCCTATTTCTATTTCGTACCAGTAATCATTTGAAGGTAAAGCACGGCCGTTCAGTGTGCCGTCCCAACTAAAATTTTCACCAGCTCCCGATTTCAGCAATTTCCCATAGCGATCAAAAATTCGTATGGTAGAATTTTTGAAATATTCAAGGCCATTAACCTTAAAAACATCATTATACCCATCGCCGTTTGGGGTTATAAATCTCGGAAACACAATATGAGGAAATTCCTGATCAATCATTTTACAACCAGCCTTATCCCGCATGTAAACAGTATAAATTCCCCCGGGAACATCAAACTCCGGAGAATCCTGGAAATTTGTTCCATCCAGCGAATACTCAAAATCTCCGTCTTCCGTAGGTTTAATAATTATTTTTCTCTCTTCTGAAAAAATGTCTTCTATTCCCACTTTGTCTACCGCACGTACCTCTATTTCCTTTCCTACGGAACATCCATTAGCATTGGTCAATTTTACACTATAAGTGCCGGGATTTGTTACAGAAATTTCCTTTGTGGTTTCTCCGGTATTCCATAAGTAATCTAAAACTTCATCACCTGCATCCAGCTCCAGCGCTTCGTCTTCGCAGATCTGAAGTTCTTCATCTTCAACATCCGGGATCTCAAATATTTGCAGTTTTACCGGGATACGGGAACTTGGCGTACACTCGAAACCCTCTTTAATAGCTTCAGCATAAAATGTACCCGGAGTTTGCGGCTTATAACTGTGGGAATTTTCAAGCAGTAGATCTGTTCCGTTTTCTGAGGCATACCAATTCACAGTTTCATCATCAGCTGTTTCTACGCTAAGGGAAGGAATTGCTTCTCCTTCACAAATGGCTTTATCCCCAGTATTGACAGGTGGTGCCGGAGTTTCTACAATATTAACCAGAAAAGCTTCTGATACGGTACTACAAAGATTATTGGAAAGATTGACAGGGTCTTCGGCAACCATAACTCTGTAGAATTTAGAGTTACCTAATTGAGAAATCGAAAATTCATTAGAATTTTCCCCGGGAATATCTTCCCAGTCCTGATTATCCTCACTTTCCTGCCACTGAAAATAATGATCCTGGTAAGCAGAAAAATCGGGCGTGGCGGTTAGGTCCAGACTTACAGGGGCATTCTCTTCACACACGTTCAATTCCATGCCGTCAGTTGCAGGGGTACTTATTTCTGTAAGATCGCCACACGACCTGAAAATTATATCGTCTATAGCAAGATCATTCCCGCAGCCACCATCTGCGTTATTGAACATCCTTAATATTACCGAACCCTGACCCGGTTCACTTTTAAAGGTTAAGGCATATTGTTCCCATTCTGGAGAACTTTTGGTTTGTATATCTCCTGTGCTGCCTTCAGCAAGTATTTCGGTATCGGTTTCATCCCAAATTTCAAATTTAACATTAATGGGAATGCCCCCGTTTTCACAGGTACTCGTAGGACTTAATATATTCATTAGAAATGCTGAAAATTCGTAACTGGTATTTTCACATAACCCGGAAACTTCATACTGATAAAACTGTCCGGCAGTATAATCGGCATTTACAATTAGCGCATCGTTGTTAGATATCGTGGAATTAGGTAAGTAAGTAAACCAACCGCCAATAGTGTTTCCAATTTCGTCAGAAATAGTGTATTCCCCGTCGTTGGGATCAAATCCCTCAACGTAATCATAACTGGTGGTTCCATTTGGCAAGGGTCCTCCCCCACTAAAATCTTCATGAAAAATAGGATCTCCCTTGCTTCCCTCGCAAAAACCCAATTGGGAAAACACCTGAGAAGTGGTTAAAAATAAGGTGAAAAGGAAGAAAATTTTCATTCACAGCAAATCTATTAATACTCCCCTCAAGGAAAAAAATTAAAGCTAATAAAGTCGCGTTTTTATGATCTTGGTCTGAAGTTTTTCTGAAAGTTCAAGCAACCAGTTCAACTGATTGATCACTAAATGTGCTTCACGAAGTTGCTCCCGAAGATTTTCATCCGGTTCATTGCCATTTATCTCCTGTTCTTCACTTTTTAAAAGGAGTTCATTAAAATTACGGTTTAGTGCTTTTCCGGCTTCCTTTGAAACTTCTTTATCAGGCTGTGATTCTATTTTCAGTGAAGAAAGTATATTTTCAGTATTGCTGAGATTTTGCAGAGTATGTTGTACCAAAACTTCAAAATCCTCAGAAGCGGTGGTGGTTTTATGGTTTCTGATAAATGTTCCAAGGGAAGCCAAAGCACTCAGAAAAGTCTGATTAATTCCAACAATCTCATAAATGCCACTTATTTCTTTCTGTTTGGATTTAGGCTCCTGGGTCATTCTTTGAAATGCCGTACTTAAATTCCCGGTTTCGAGGAAAGCTTGTTTCCTGGCCAGTTTATACGAAACAGGCAATTTTCTCTTATTCCGATAGAAAGCTGCTATTTCTTCAAGGTAAGTTTTATTTGCCTGGACGCTCTTCAGCATTACATTTTTAATACCTTTTACTTCCCATGCAGGCCAAAGAACAAGATTTCCTAAAGTGGCAAGGCCGGCACCTACCAAAGTATCTACTATTCTGTACTGTATTACATTATAGATGTCGGGTTGCAATAATGAGTAGATAAAAACAATACTAAGGGTAATAAAAACCGCGGCAGTTTTATAATTTTTCTGAACCAGGGAAAATGCCAGCGTTAGAGAAATCAAACCCAAAATGGCATAAACTATCTGGTTCTTTATAAAAAAGACAATTCCAATAGCAATGGCCCCACCTATTAACGTCCCGATAATTCGTTGTTTTGAGCGTTCTTTGGTAAGACCATAGTTTGGTCTCATGATTACAATTATCGTCAAAAGGATCCAATATGCATTTTCAAGGGAAAAATACGCTCCAACCGAAAAACCCACAAGTACAACCACTGCAAGCCTCAATGAATGCCTGAAAATAGTGGATTCAAAGTTTAAATTTTCAACCAAAATTTTAGGATCATAATCCTGGGGTGTAATAAATTTCACCACCTCTTTTCGCTTCAGAAAAACCCGTTTCTTATCATCAAGATTATACAGAATTCTTACCACCGTATTAATTTTTTGAGCTTGTTTTTCCAAATAATCATAAAGATTCTGAAGTAAAAACATATTCTCTCTCTTATCATCGGCATCAAGGCTTTCTCTGAAGTTTTTAAATCCGATTTCTATTTTTTCCAGATCATCTCTTATTTCATTTTGGGTATAATTAGCATTTTTCTGAAGTGTAGTAGCTAAATCGTCTAACTGAAGTGCAAGACTATTTATCAATGAACTAAGTTTTTGAGGCATGTCCGAATCTTCTCCAAACAGCTCATCCATTTTTTTATAATCTACCGGATTGGCGATAGCAAGTTCCAGAATATCCACCAATTCAATAAAAATGAGCAATCTTTTCCGTGCGTAATTCGAATTGCCGAAACTCAGCCTGGATCTTATAAGAATATCCCTTAAACTTTCGTGTTTCTCGTTAAGTTCACCTTGTATTTTAAATAGCTCTTTCTTTAGGTTTTCTCTGGTTCCTACATTGGTTAATAACTTAGAACGGGTTTTCAAATAAAGTGCGGTAAGCTCCAGGGTTTCCGTAAGGAGTTGTTCGGTGGCTCGTTTAGGATTCAAAAAGTGCCAGGTGATACTTAGACTTAAATACCATAATCCTCCAACCACAATCAGGAGTGCGCGCTCCCAAATTTCAAGAACCGTAGAGATATTAGCAAAACTCAGAACAATGGCAAATAATCCTGAAAAAGCCACAAGAGAAGCTCTAAATCCGAATACGGCAAAATAAGAAATAACAAAAACCATAATGGCTAAAACGGGCAGAAGAATCCAGAGTTCCACTGTTGCATATCCTAAAATAACCGAAACCAGTCCCGCCAGAAGGGCAGCCAGAAAAACACCCATGACCTTATGATTAAAGCTGCCTTGAATATCACTGGGAGAACTCAAAAGACTGCCTAATGCAATCGCTACCCCAATTTCATAATTACCCAGATAACTAAAAACAGCAATTGGCAAACTTATGGCAATACTTAAAATTACCGCCTTTGAAAAGTCCGGACTGCGGAAAAATTTAGAAAGTTGATTAAAATAGTTAGTTATTCTTCCCAAGCTAAAGTTATATTACTATACAAAAGTACAAGCAATTTAGATCTTATCCGGTATGATTAACCTCGATTTATCAATGGAACTTTTAGTTTTAAAATAGTATTAAAAGCTTGCTTAAAATTGTCATTAATGGTAAATTAAGCACACTTCAAAAAATAATAACTCAAACAATGAATCAAACTATAATTTTACAGTCCAGACCTCAAGGAACGCCTAAACTTGAAAATTTTAAAATTATTGAGGAGAAAAAACCCGAACCAGGTTCAGGTGAGGTTTTGCTCCAAGCTAAGTACATTTCTGTTGACCCTTATTTACGGGGAAGAATGCGGGATGAAGAGTCGTATATTCCACCTTTTAAAGTTGGGGAACCAATAGATTCTATGGTGATTGCTGAAGTAATAAGTTCTAACAACCCAAATTTTAAAGAAGGAGAATTTGTTAGCGGAATGCTTCAATGGAAGCAATTTCAAATTTCCAATGGTGCCGGACTCAATAAAATAGATGAGCAAAGGGCTCCCCTTACTGCCTATTTAGGGGTACTGGGATTAACAGGATTAACAGCATATATAGCTTTAGATAAAATAGGAAAACTAAAATCAGGAGAAACATTAGTCGTTTCCGGTGCTGCAGGAGCAGTAGGAAGTGTAGCTGGACAAATTGGAAAAATAAATGGATGCAGGGTAATTGGAATTGCCGGTAGTGATGAAAAAATTAAAAAGATCAAAGATGATTTCGGTTTTGATGGAGGAATAAATTATAAAAGCACCTCAAATATGAAAAAAGCCCTTGCCGAAAAATGTTCTGATGGAATTGATGTTTACTACGATAATGTTGGAGGGGAAATTCTTGATGCAGTGATGCAAAACATAAATGATTTCGCACGAATAATAAATTGCGGTGCCATTTCCCTGTATAATAAGGAAGAAATGCCCACCGGCCCCCGATTAGAAGGAATTCTTATCAAGAAAAGTGCCTTGATGCAAGGTTTCCTGGTTAGAAACCACGTCAAGGATTTTGGACCTGCTATTAACCAATTGGGTACCTGGCTAAAAGAGGGCAAATTAAAATATGATGAAACGATAATTAAAGGCTTTGAAAATACGCCACAGGCTTTTCTCGATCTTTTTGATGGAAAGAATACAGGCAAAATGATTGTGGAAGTTTAATTCCAGATTGAATTTCCTTTCATCTTTCGCCATTCTGTCCTGTCATCAGTTTTTACGAGAAGAGTATTGTTTTTCACCTCAAAGATTATTTCTCCGGAAGGAATCTCAAAATTAGGTTCCATGGAAATTATTATTTTCTTATTTACCACCTCGTAGGTACCTCTCCAAATGATATCAGTAAGCATGATTTCTACCATATTATCTTGATAAAAATCTAATTGCTGGTGACAGTTAATAAAAAAATCAGGGGGTTGGGCATCCATGCACTCTTCCTCTGAATTAAAGAAAAGCCTAACATAGGATTTATCCTCAAATTGTTTTTCCAGCCCCGATGTGGTTAATTTATTACAGGAAGTGAATATTGTTAAAACAGTTACGATATAAATAATTTTCTTTTTCATGAGCCATCATCATTTATCATTTAAGTTAATGAATATGAAGGAGATATATGTAAACAGATTTATAAAATAAATATAAAAAATGAGTTTATGATGCGAAGGCAAAAACCTTGGAAAATAAAAAAGCAGCCCAATTATTGAGCTGCTTTTTTATCATTTTATTTCTTAGGTGGTTGGGATGGCCTTACCTCAATTTTACTAGGTAGGGTCCTTGGATTCATTTTTAAAAGATCTACCACCAGTTCTCCAATGTCCTGGGGTTGAATCTTCCAGGCATCTTCTTCAGTTGGAGTATGATCATTAAAATAGGTAGCAACCGAGCCGGGCATTATTGTGCTCACTTTAATACCTCTATCTCTTAGGTCCAGCATCACAGCCTGGGAAAATCCTGTCACTCCAAATTTACTGGCATTATAGGCTGCTCCTCCCGAGAAAAAATTGGTTCCGGCAAGACTGGAAATCGTTATCACGTAGCCTTCAGATTGTTTTAGAGCCTCGAGGGAAGATTTAATACTATAAAATACCCCGCTTAAATTGGTGTCTATAGTTTCCTGCCATTGCTTAACAGATAATTCATCAATATTTCCGAAATGGCCTATTCCAGCATTTGCGATAAGAACATCCAACTGCCCCCATTTATCAATTAAGGAGTCCACAGCTTTTTGCTGACTTTTAAAATCCCGAACATCGGCTTCAAGAGCTAAAACTTTATCTTCGTTTCCTAGTTTGGCCGCAGCTTTTTTCGCATTTTCCAGAGAGCGGCTTGTAATTGCAACCTTCATTCCCAGATCAAGGAGAGACTTGGCGACGCCGAAGCCTATTCCCTTACTTCCACCGGTTATTAAGGCAACTTTGTTTTCTAATGATTTCATCTTCAATTTTTTATTAAAATTTAATTCTAAAGCTACTAAAGATTGCCAATCTGCTAAAATTAACTAGACTAAGATATTGTTAATTTTAAGGCTTAAAAGCGGCAATAATTCTGTGTTAAATAGTTTCAAAAAAGACTGAAAGAAGTAACTTTGCAAAAATTAAAAGCCCCCAATGGGTAATTGATAAGTTTAATCAGAAAAAATCTTTCTTTTGAAAAATTTAAAGGCACAAAAGTTACTCAATAAAATTCAGCGCGATCTAATGCGTAATGGTATCATAATAAATACCCTGGTAGAAGATCTTAAAAATCTTAGGACTATTATTATTGAAGAAGAAGAGAATCCGCTTCTTGCTAAGGTTCTAAGACTAACTTATGAACACATTGAAGAATTTAAAGGCTTTGAAATTCCCGTTCCCGATGATGAACCTCTTGAAGAAGGGGAAGAAGCTCCTGAAAATACTGCAGAAACCGGGCAGGAAAGTCTAGATTATCTTTTATCTCTAGTTGCAGATCCTGAAAATAAAATCAATAAGATTGAACTAAGGGAGTATGTAAACGCTCTTAATACGTACGCAGAAGAAAATTAATTCTTCAAGAAACATTTAGGTCCGGAATTTGAGATAGCTGCACTTTTAAAGGTGTCCAAACGCCAGAAATACTGAAATACTTTTTTTAATGAAAAAAGAAGCGAAATCTAAAAAAAAGAAGTCGCGTATACGATTATTGCACCAGTACTATAGCTATACAGGTTTTTATATATTTGTATGGCGCAGCGTAAAAAAAGCAATAATTCCAGTATTATTATTTCTTGCTGCCATATTTGCATTAGACAGATACGTTCTGGATATTGACCACATGCTAATTACCGTTACTGAAACTTATTCCCCCCTAGGTATTCTGGCTGTTTTCTTTCTTTCTGAATCTCTTTTAGGCTTAATTCCTCCTGAATTATTTATCGCATGGTCTGGTAAATCCTCCAGCCCGATACTCTATCTTTCTTTACTTGCCCTCGCATCTTATCTTGGAGGTATCGTTTCTTATTTTATTGGAAGAGGTGTCACTAAAATTCCCGCAGTTCATGAGGATATTGAAGTAAAAATGGCGCCACATATTAAAAACACACGTAAATGGGGAGGTTTCTTAATAATAGTAGGTGCATTGCTGCCCATTCCCTTTGCTATGACAAGTATTGCAGCTGGGATTATAAAATTTCCTTTTCCAAGCTTCTTAATGTTTGGTTTGCTTCGATTTGTCCGATTTTATCTTTACGCGCTGGTTATTTTTGAAATGGTTTAACCAGTATTCATACCTCCGGAAAATTCTAAACTTTTGCTAATACCACCAACTTTTAGATAAAATTGAAGTAGTTTTAAGTAAAACCAATCAAAAACTTCAATTTTATGGACTCAAAGATTAAAAAGCTTGCGCGCACCGGTTATGTAGCCAAAGGTGTCGTATACGGATTAATTGGAATATTAACTTTTATGGCAGCTTTTAATATGGGAGGTCAAACTTCCGGCCAACTTCAGGTGATCGATTTTATTGAGAAACAAACTTTCGGAAATATTTTACTGGTTTTAATCACTCTTGGTTTATTGTCTTATTCTTTCTGGCGGTTTTTTCAGGCTATTACAGATCCTGAAGATATAGGGAAAGACAAAAAGGGTAAAGCCAAACGGGTTGGATTCTTTATAAGTGCAATAATTTATTTAAGTATTGCAGGTTACGCAATTATGAAACTTGTAAATATCGGAGCTTCTTCAGGAAGTGGATCAACGCAAAACGGGATGATGTCATTTTTAACAGGGGATATAGGAGTCTATATTTTTGCCGTAATAGGAATTGGCCTTGTAGCAACTAGTTTCTTTCAATTTAAGAAAGCCATTAATAAAGATTTTCTGGAAAAGTTCGACTATAAATCAATTACAGAGGAAAAAAGAAGAAAAACCATAAAGAATATGGGCTATCTTGGTCTTATTTCCAGGGGAATTATCTTTGGAATTCTTGCCTTTTTCTTTATTAGAGCCGCGATAGAACACAATACCGGAAACATTAAAAGTACTACTGATGCCTTCGCCTTTTTACATGAATCACCAATGGGATCCTGGTTAATGGGTATTGTAGCAGCAGGGATGGTGTGCTATTCGATTTATGTTTTCATGATGGCAAAATACCGAAAATTCAGAACTTAAGCCCCTGTTAAACTAACGCTAAAGCATCTTAAAGGTAGAATATAATCTCTTGATAATATTTACCTTGAATAAACTAATCAACTAAAAACTTTAAACTATGTCTCTACTTACGATAATACTGAATATTCTTTTACCACCTCTGGCGGTATTTTTGAAACACGGCTTAAGCGGCACATTTTTAATTAGCTTGATCCTCACCGCCCTTGGATGGTTACCTGGAGTAATTCATGCCTTCCTTGTAAATGGAACGGATTAAAGATAAAACTCCTGAATATTTTGAAAACAATAAGCCCCGATCCATTTGGATTGGGGCTTATTTATTGATTAAATGATAGTCTTAGTTCTCGTTTTCTGCTCTTCTTTTTACTTCTTTTTGCCACTCCCAGGCACTCTCTAACGCCTCATCAAGACTAAGTTCGGCTTTCCAATTGAGTATCTTATTAGCTTTTGTAGTATCAGCATAAGCAGCTGTTATATCCCCTTCTCTTCTTCCAATAATTTTATAAGGCAGTTTTTCTCCACTCACCCTTTCAAAACTATTAATCACCTCAAGAACAGAATTCCCTTTTCCGGTGCCAAGATTAAAAACTTCATAATTGGATTCTTCTTTATTGGCTATAAGGCGTTCCAGGGCCGCAACGTGGGCTTGTGCAAGATCCATTACATGAATATAATCCCGAATACATGTTCCGTCTGGTGTAGGATAATCATCCCCAAAGACTGATAATTGCTCCCGATCTCCAATAGCCGTTTGGGTTATAAACGGAATTAGATTTTGGGGAATCCCCAGGGGTAATTCGCCAATTTCAGCACTGGGATGAGCACCAATTGGGTTGAAGTATCGCAGTGAGATTGCCCTGAAACCAGGATTGGCTTTACAGGTATCTGCAATTATCTCCTCACCTATCTGTTTGGTATTCCCATACGGTGATTCGGCAGTTTTTACAGGTGCATCTTCCGTAATCGGCAGCTCATCTGCCTGACCGTAAACCGTACACGAGGAACTAAAAATAAACCCGGGATTTTCTCTTTTATTAAGTTCTTTTAAAAGATATAAGAGACTGGCCAGGTTATTTTCATAATACAGTAATGGGTTAATTACACTTTCTCCTACCGCTTTAGATGCAGCAAAGTGTATAATTCCCTCGATGTCTGGATGCCTTTCAAAAAAATCTTTCACCCTGGCCTTATCTCTGAGATCAAAATTCTCGAATACCGGGGTTTTCTGACTTATTTTCGTTATCCCACCCAGTACCTCGATACTGGTATTAGACAGGTTATCTATTATTACAACGTCAAATCCTTTTTCCTGAAGAGCCACAACTGTATGTGATCCGATAAATCCAAGACCACCGGTGACCAATATTTTAGAGTTCATTTTTATTTCTTTGGTATGAGTGCAAATTAAGAAAAATGTGAAACAAGGGGTCGTTAATGAAACCATAAATTGGAAGATATTGTTATCTATTTTTACAAAATGACAAATCACATCCTGCTAAAATCACCCTATAAAACCTATCTTTGCCCAGTAAAAAATTATTACTGTGGAAAAGCAAAAGAAAATTTTCAGATGGGTTAGTCTCCTGGAAGGACTGTCATTTTTATTATTGTTATTTATTGCAATGCCTTTAAAATATTTACTAGACCAACCGGCAATGGTGGAAAATATTGGCATGGCTCACGGACTTCTGTTCATAGCTTATGTTGTGGGCGCTGTCTATTTGTTCAAACCAATGAACTGGAACTTCAAGGAGCTTTTTATAATCCTTACTTGTTCCCTGATCCCTTTCGGGCCATTTTATGTTGAAAGAAAATATCTTTAGAAATGGAGTTTAACGGGCGGGTTAAAAACCTTGTTTGTCTCGTTGAGGATATGCTCATTGATAACGGGGTAGATCCTGTTCTTGCACAATACATTAATCTAGCGATCAATATCCTGGTTCTTATTTTCCTGATTCTAGGGATAAACTACCTGATAAAAACATTTGTAATTGAGGCTTTTAAAGCCTTTACCAATAAGACCAAAACCACCTTTGATGATTTTCTTATCAAAACCAAATTTCCAAAATATATAGGCCAGGTAATACCATTGTTTATCCTATATTATTTGGTGCCTCTTATTTTTATTGATTTCCCACTTGTCATCAGGATATTTGATTTCGTATTACATATATACATAATAATTCTATCCGTATGGATCTTTCGCAGTTTCATGCGTACACTCAAAAGTTACCTTAAAACCAAGGAAACCTTTAGAGATAAACCTGTAGAGAGTTACATCCAGGTGGTGATGATCGTGATCTGGATCATTGCTATACTTTTTATATTTGCCGAAATCACAGGGGAATCAGTAGTGAAATTTATAATTTCCCTCGGTGCGGCTTCAGCCATATTATTATTGGTCTTTAAAGATACTATTCTTGGGTTTGTTGCCTCTATTCAGGTTACGGTAAACGATATTGTTAGAATTGGGGACTGGATTACCTTCAGTAAGTATGGTGCTGATGGAACTGTTACTGAGATCAACCTTTCAACAGTGAGGGTTCAGAATTTTGATAATACGTTCACCACAATTCCTACCTATAGCCTAATCTCTGATTCTTTCCAGAATTGGCGCGGAATGCAGGAATCTCCGGGCAGGAGAATTAAAAGAGCTGTTTATATCAAACAGAATTCAGTGAAATTCATGACCGATACTGATCTGGAACAACTAAAAAAAATAAGATTAATTGAGCCTTACCTGGAGACACGTCAAAACGAGATAAATTCCTATAATGAATCTAATAATATTGATCGTACTCTTCCTATAAACGGACGGAATCAGACCAACCTTGGGATTTTCAGAAAGTATGTAGATACTTATCTTCAAAATCATTCTGCGATTCATAAAGAGCTCTATATTATTGTAAGACACCTCGCTCCTACACCTAATGGGATACCGGTAGAAATTTTGTGTTTTAGTCGTGATAAACGATGGGCAAATTTTGAATACATCTCCGCCGATATCTTTGACCACGTAATAGCTGCAGTTCCGTATTTCGGGCTTCAACTATTCGAATCTCCATCTGGCGATGATATCACCAAATATTTACACCAGGTTTCCACACCACCCAAAAATTAAATCTGCTATATTTAGTTGATAAAAACTTAACCTATGAAGTTCAAAAACTTTCTGCAGATCTTTGGTGTCATTGCCGTACTTCTCACCTTAATTCCACTGGTCGCAGCTGATTTCTGGTGGATAAGAGTATTTGATTATATGCATATTCAGTTAACCTTGTTAACACTAACCGCAATTGCTGCCTATTTCATTCGCTTTGACATAAAGTGGGTCCAGGATTATATTTTTATGGGTATCCTGCTGGCTTGTTTTGCATTTCAGTTTCTGAAGATCTATCCTTACACTCCTTTATCTGCTCATGAAATTGGAGATAGCCAAAATTCAGAAGCCCCTCAGATTAGTCTTTTTACCGCAAATGTCCTTCAGAAGAATGAAGAGCATCAAAAAGTAGTCGATGAAATAAATAGGTTTGATCCCGATGTAATGGTTTTTACAGAAACCAATACCCGGTGGAAAAATGAAATTTCAAAAAACCTGGATGAGTCTTATCGTTATAAAGTGGAAGTTCCTTTAGATAACACATATGGGATGCTAGTGTATTCCAAACTTGAACTTATTGACCCACAGGTACAATACATGATTGATGATAGTATTCCTTCCATTCACACCAAAATAAGACTCCCTGAGGGTAATTTAATTCAACTTTTTGCAATTCATCCTACACCTCCTATGCCACAGCATAATCCCAGTTCGTCTGACAGGGATGCTGAAATGATGAAAATCGCAAAAATGAGTTTGGAAAGAGAAGTTCCGGTAGTCGTAATCGGAGATTTTAATGATGTGGCCTGGTCTGAAACAACTTCACTCTTTCAGAGTGTTGGTAAGCTATTAGATATAAGAGTTGGCCGTGGTTTTTACAATACTTTTAATGCTAATAATTTACTAATGAGATGGCCCCTGGATTATATCTATACTTCCGAAGAATTCAGGCTTAAAGAAATTAAACTAGGAGAAAATATAGGTTCTGATCATTTTCCTCTCTTCGCCTCCCTGAGCTTTGAACCGGAAAAAGCTGAAGAACAGGAACCAGAGCCTCCTAATGAAAATCAGTTGGAAAGAGTAAATAAACAAATTGAGGAAGAAGAAGAGGAAAATGTTGAAAAAGCTAAAGAAGAAAAGGAAGAAGAAGACTAAATTTTCTTATTAAGCCTGTCCTTTACAAATTCAATTTCCGTTTTGCCGTGTGGCATTGGCTGCCCTTCTTTGTCCAGGGTAACCATAATTATTTTTTCAATACTGATTATCACAGACCGTGTCATCTTATTTCTTACTTCACAGCGTAAACTGAGAGAAGTAGATCCAAACTTTAGAACATCTATTCCAATCTCAATAATATCTCCTTCGTGAGCAGAATTCTGAAAATTGATCTCACTCATATATTTGGTGACGGTTCGTGGATTTTCCAGCTGAATAATGCTATAAAGTGCACATTCTTCATCTATCCATTCTAAAAGTCTGCCACCAAATAGTGTTCCGTTAGGATTTAGATCCTGGGGTTTCACCCATTTTCTCGTATGAAATCTCATTTTTTATTTTAAAGGTAAGAAACAAAATACGGGCAATCGAAAACTCAAATCATTTTTATGAAATTCCATATTTTCCAATAGGAAATAATTGAAAATTATTTTTTTTAAAAGATTTTTTCCTGATTCTGCATTAAAGATAATTCTCAGCAGTCTGAATTATTTTAGCGTGGTCAAAAGCTAATTCTTCAGGAAGATCATCTAATTCAAACCATTTTGCTTCAGCAGCATCATCACCGGCCACAGGATTATCTTCACAATCAATCCAGCCTAAAAAAGCTATGGAAATGGTTCGACCTCTTGGGTCTCTTCCGGGAGCCCCAAAAGCTTTTACCTGTTCTATGGTTTTTACTTTAATTCCGGTTTCTTCAGCTAACTCACGTTTGGCGGCATCTTCAAGATTTTCATCTTCTTCTACGAAACCTCCCGGAATTGCCCATTGACCTTTAAAAGGATCATTTTTTCTTTTTATCAATAAGACATTTATTTTATTATTTGCGTTGCAAAATATGGCTATATCTACTGTTACAGCTATTTCCTGTTTCATAACTTCTATTTAATATAAACGGTTTTACGATTAACAAATTCCCTGATTCCGTGTTCTGATAATTCTCTACCATAACCTGATACCTTGGTCCCTCCAAAAGGTAAGCGTGGATCACTTTTTACTAGATCATTAATAAAAACTGCGCCGTCCTCAAATTGAGGGATCAACCCTTTAGCAAAGTCCATATTATTGGTAAAAATGGACACTCCTAATCCAAATTTAGAGAGGTTTACAAGGTTCACGGCTTCCTTTTCATCCTTAAAAGTAGTAACTCCTATAACAGGTCCAAAGGTTTCTTCATCGAAAACAGGCATCCCCGGTTTCACATTTAGTAAAATAGTAGGTTCGTAATATGCTGCATCCCGGTTTCCGCCCAGAATAATTTTTGCACCCATGTTTACAGATTTCTGAACCTGCTCGTCGATATCTTCAGCCAGATCTTCCCGTGCCAGTACTCCAATGAAGGATTCCTCATCCATCGGATCACCGGCTTTAAGTTCTCTCACCTGTTTAGTAAATTCTTCCAGAAAATCATCAGCTATATTTTTATGAAGCAGAAGACGTTTTCCGGCAATACAACTTTGTCCGGTATTTTGAAACCTGGCCATCACACAGGTTTTTATGGTTTCTTCAAGATCGGCATCCTCAAAAACAACCAGGGCATTACTTCCACCGAGTTCAAGAACTGTTTTTTTGATCTCTTCTCCTGCAACAGATGCAACAGCGCTTCCGGCAGGGTTACTACCGGTTAGAGTTGCCGCCTTTACTCTGGGATCTCTTATAATATCTTCCACTTTATCACTTCCAATCACCAGACTTTGAAAACAATCTTTGGGAAATCCTGCTCTCTCAAAGGCTTTCTGAATATTTTCGGCCGACTTCATCACATTACTAGCATGTTTTAGAACAGCGATATTTCCGGCCATGAGTGCCGGAGCCGCAAATCTAAAAACCTGCCAGAAAGGATAATTCCATGGCATTATAGCCAGGATTATCCCTAGCGGTTCAAAGCTCACATAGGATTCTGATGCATCGGTTTTTATGATCTGGTTTGCAAGCTGTTTTTCTGCATTTTCAGCATAATATTCACAAACCCAGGCACATTTTTCAATTTCGGCTATTGCCTGGGAAATTGGTTTTCCCATTTCCAGACTTATATCTGTTGCATATTCTTTTGAGTTTTTTTTCAATTCTTTGGCCAGTTCCTGCATTAGCTTTGCTCTTTCCGTAAAGCCGGTAGTTTTCCAGGACTGAAATCTATTATCGGCATTATTCAAGGCAGTTTCGATATCTTTCTTGGTGAATTCCTTGAATTTGGAAATCTCTTCTCCGGTATAGGGATTTTTGGAAATTATCATTTCAGAATATTAATTTTTTATTGTAATTCTCTTAAAGATAAAAAGAAGTTCATGGCCTTTCGGGGCGATTAAGAGGATTTTAACTGAAATGCTATTGTTTATAAGTGGTTTACAAGTCTTTAAGATTACATCTAAAATCAAGGGGAGAATTTCTTAAATTTAAGAAACTCTATTAGCTATGAACCTACGAGATCTACAAGTGGTTGAAATGAGACCCGAAATTCCTTCGGCTAAAATTTCAGAAAAAATGAGTTCGGATGAGCATTTTCAAAACCAGACTCTGCGACCCGTTACTAAACTTCAAGAAGACCTTATCCTGGAAGTTTTTAGAAATTACATCGTTAAGCACAAGAATTCATTTTATGAGCTTAAAATTGAGAAGCGCCTGGAATTTATTGAAAATGCGATTACCAGGGACATCAAGTTCAGAAATAGCTTGAAAGGGATTATTATTGGACAATTCAGCCTTGAAGAATACCGTAAATACATTTTGAATTCTTCAGCCCTGAATAAGCGAATGATGAATATTGTAAAACAAAACCTCCAGGGAAGAATACAGCTTTTAGAACGCGAACTGGCGTATTAAAAGGCCTATCACTATTGTGATTGCAAAACTCATTAAAGTGCCAATGAGAACATATTCGGTTTGTTTTCTCGCACCTGTTTCGCTTTTATCGCTAAACCGAAGAATTGATTTGGCCGCGATCAAAAAGCCTATTGCCGAAAAATTATCTGTAAGGATGAATGTGAGCACCAGAATTCTTTCAAAAATACCTATATAGCGCCCGGCAGCCTCTAGGCTGTTCTTTTTGTGAGATATTTCTATTTCCTCCTGCCATCGCTGGGTGGCCTTGCCAATAAGAAATCCTGTGGGGAAGATTATAAGCAGATATCCAATTAAAGCGGCTAGAAAATAGGTGTCTGTAAGCAGGTTATTCAACAAGGGAAAGATTTTGTCAAAACCATTTATTATATACAACCAGGCCAGAACAATAATTACTAAATGAAGAAACTGGTCCAGAAGAAAAAATTTTAGATTGTCCTTATTCTGCTGAAGTTTCCAAAGATCAATTATAAAATGTGTCACTCCTATAAATACGGCTGTTAACCATAGTTCCAGATTTTGCAAAAAAAGTAAGCTTAGAAAACCGGCGAGAAATGCGTGGATATATAAAAACCAGGATTTTCCTTTAAGCTGTCTTTTATGCCTGATCAAACTTGAAGGTTGCAACACAAAATCTGTAAGAATATGTGCCAGAAGTAGCTGAAGTAAAATAATAATTGCCGGGTTCATTCAGTAAAACTTTTTGAAATTATATTATTATACCGTGCTAAAAGTGCATTTACCGCGTCCCAACCGGCAGCTTTTTTACGTTGATTCACTGCAGACTGACTTATTCCCAATTCCGCTGCAATTTCTTTCTCTTTTAATCCTTTCAGTAGAAAATAGATAACCTCTGCCGAGGCGGTACTCCACCTATCGGTTATTTCATCAAGCAGGAAAAAGCTCGCATCAAACTCGGCGTTTATATCTTCGTCAGGAGTTTTTAAACGGGTTTTACGGCCTTCATATTTCATTTCGTCTAAAGATCTTCCGGAAAACTGAAAAGCTTGCCCATTAGATTCTTCTATGGTTTTGCCTCGGTAATCCAGGCTTCCAATACCGATAGCTATTCTAAGGTCGGCTTCTCTGGTTTTTCCTTTTTCTTTTGTTGAAATACTTAAAATAGTGCTCTTCAGTAGAAGCACAATAGCCAATGCATTCACTGGGTTTTGTAGTACTCCCTGAAAACTATCTCCCCGGTAAATATTGAACTCAGATTTGGGGTAATGCTCTTCAAGGCGTAAAAATTCTTCTCTCAAAACAGTCATTACCCTTTCCAATAAGGTTTCGGAGTAATTTGTTGAATCTATTAAATCGGCGGTTAATACAGCTATCATGTTTCAAATATAATAAATATTAGAATAAAACCTTATATTAAATAAATATAAGTTTATTAACTTATTATATCGCTTTATAAGATAAATAACTTATAGAAAGTCCAATCCATTTTTTTCAGCTTTGGATATTAAATTTTTCCTAAATGTTCTTGTAGTGGAATTGCGATACTTAATTTTAAAGAAATCATCTAAAAAATTAAGAAATGGCGATCAATAAAAAAGAGATTTATTACAAATGCCTTGATGCGGTAAACCAGAAGATTGAAAAATATCAAAACGAAATGGATATGATTAAAGAATCCATGGAGGCCAATGATGTAAAAACCGATTATGACGAGGACAATAGAGGTCAATTATTGGGAGACTTTGAAAAATATGCAGAATACCTTAACCAGGCCCAGGAAATGAAAGAAAAACTAGCTAACCTGGACCTGGATCACTACAGCGAAATTGTAAATTTTGGGAGTGTCGTAGAAACAAATAAAGATTATTATTTTGTAGCCGTTCCTGTAGGTGAAATTATCCTTGAAGACGGAAGGCAGGTTTATGCAATTTCAACTGAAGCTCCTATCTATCAGATGATGAAGGATAAAAAAGCCGGAGATAGTTTTAACTTTAAGGATAAGGAAAGAGAAATAAAAAGGGTGCATTAGAAGTACCCTTTCTTATTCCGGATATTCAACCCTAAGATGATATATATTTTTAAGTTTCCTTTTCAGGATCTTCTTAATTAGCTGAATTTCCTTAAAGGTAATATTAGCATTGAGGAATTGCCCCTCCTCCATTTGTTTATTAACGATCTTCTCTACAAAATTGTCTATTAAACCGGCCGTAGGCTCTCTTAAACTCTTACTGGCAGCCTCAACCCCATCACACATCATTAGAATAGCTGTTTCCTTACTAAAAGGAATAGGTCCCGGATAGCGAAAAGCATCGGAAGAAACATTTTCGTCTTTTTCCCTGGCTTTCTTAAAGAAGAAATATACCGTACTGGTACCATGATGGGTTCTTATAAAATCAATCACACGATCTGGTAAATTATTTTTCTTCCCAATTTCGATCCCCTTGATCACGTGTTCAATAATTATCTGAGCACTTTCTTGTGGATCCAGGTCATCGTGGGTATTTACATTACTGGTTTGATTTTCAGAAAAATAGGTAGGGTTATGCATCTTTCCAATATCATGATACAGTGCACCAACTCTCACAAGCATTGCATTGGCTCCTATCTCATTGGCCGCAGCTTCTGCCAGATTGGCAACATTAAGAGAATGGTGGAAAGTTCCGGGAGCTTTTTCAGCCATTTCCTTCAGAAGTTTCGAATTCGTATCTGAAAGTTCCAGCAAAGACATATCTGAAACCAATCCGAAGATCTTTTCATAAATATAAATGAGCGGTTGTACAAACAGGGTTGCCAGACCACCTAGTAAAAAGGTTAGAAATACTTCGGCTTCAATTTCAGCAATACTACCTTCCTGGATTAAGGTAAAAGCAAAATAACTAAGAATGTAAACCAGAGTGATTTCCCCAACCGATATAAATAGGTTTGCCCGCTTATATAATTCAGAAACAGTGAGAATAGTCACAATTCCTGCAATAATTTGAAGGAACATATACTCATAGCTGTTGGGCACAATAAAACCAAGCAAGAGAACGGTTACCACGTGCGTAAAAAGACCTAGCCGGGAATCAAAAAATGCTTTTAAGGTTAAAGGCAGAATAGCAAGAGGAACTACATATACATAGTCTATATTGAACCTAACCACAAGTGTGGTAAGCATTACCATAAAAAGGATATTGAAGAAAATAAAAGTAACTTTCACATTATTTTCAAAAATATCATACCTGTATTTTCTTATAAAAAGAAGCAGCATCAGTAATGCCAGGGCTACAAGGGCACTATATCCTACAATAACCCAATTATAGTTACTACCACTCCAAACTTGTGATTCATATTCGGTTTTAAGAGATCTTAGAATATCGTATTTGTTTCCCTCAACCACCTCACCTTTGGCAATAATTCGGCTTCCCTGTTCAATATTTCCGCGGGTATAAGAAATATTATTAAGCTTGCTTTCGAGTTCCCGTTGGGTAAGTTGATTATCGAACTGAACATTGGGTTCTACGGAATTGAAAAAGACTTCCAGTAATGCATCTGACAATGACGAGAGATTTGAATCTTCAATCTCAGCATTCAGGAAATCCCTAACCTGATTTAATTTCAGAATTCTTTTATAGGGAATTTCAAAGGCTTCATTTCCACGACGAAGGTACACCAGTTGATCGGGGTCTAAACGATTACTCTCCTGAAGTATGCCGTTCTCATATAATTTGTCGAGCGTAGAATTTACAAATTCTTCGATTGGCTTTCGTTTGATATTGAGGATACTATCAGTAAAAACCAGGTCGATTTCGGTTTCCGCCTGTTTTTTAATTTCCGGAAGTACAGTTTCGTCAAGCTGAAAATACGGCGTATGATTCCGAGTTATTTCCTGTCTCTCGGCCTGGATTTCTTCTTCTGTCTTCAGAATAGCAAAATCAAAGGGCGCGTACAGGTTTTCATACTGCCAGGGTTTTCCTTTAGGAATTTCATATTTGAACTTTCCTCCTTTGGGCAGTAGGTACACAATTAAAACTGCAGTAAGTGCAAACAGGAATACTTTGTAAAAAAGAGCCTGATTTTTATACAGACTATTTACGAATTTTGCCATACAAAAAGTACTATGGCTCAAATGTACTAAAAAATAGGCGTGAAAAGTGAGCGGTATGTCAAGTTCGTTTTAAAATCACTAAATTCGCATTGAAGGAAAAATAAAACAAAACATATTATGAAAGAAGTTGTAATCGTAAGCGCTGCACGTACTCCAATTGGGAGTTTCTTAGGCAGTCTTTCAACCGTTCCAGCCACAAAATTAGGATCTGTTGCCATTAAAGGCGCCTTAGATAAAATTAAACTGAAGCCGGAATTGGTTGAAGAGGTATTGATGGGAAATGTAGTTCAGGCCAATGTTGGACAGGCACCGGCAAGACAAGCTGCTCTTGGCGCCGGTATCCCCGATACCGTACCATGTACCACTGTTAATAAGGTATGTGCCAGCGGAATGAAAGCTGTTATGCAGGCAGCACAATCTATTATGCTGGGCGATAATTCCATAGTTGTTGCCGGTGGAATGGAAAACATGAGTTTAATCCCGCATTATGTTCAGATGCGTCAGGGACAAAAATTTGGTCCTGCCACAATGATAGACGGTTTACAGCGCGATGGTCTTGTAGATGCTTATGACCAGAACGCAATGGGGGTTTGCGGTGATTTATGCGCGGCTGAGCATAATTTCTCCAGAGAAGATCAGGATGAATTCGCAAGGCAGTCTTATGAGCGTTCTGCAAAAGCCTGGGCTGATGGGAAATTCGACAATGAAGTAGTTCCTGTGGAAGTGCCACAGCGCAAGGGAGACCCGGTAATAGTAAATGAAGATGAAGAGTATAAGAACGTAAGAATGGATAAGCTTTCGTCTCTAAGACCGGCTTTCTCTAAAGACGGTACCGTTACTGCTGCGAATTCTTCAACCATAAATGATGGTGCTGGTGCAATGGTATTAATGAGTCGTGAAAAAGCTGAAGAACTTGGTTTGAAAGTTCTAGCAACTATCAGGTCTTTTGCTGATGCTGCACAGGAACCAAAATGGTTCACTACCGCTCCGGCAAAAGCTCTACCCCTAGCCCTGGATAAAGCAGGAATCTCTAAAAATGATGTAGATTATTTCGAATTTAATGAAGCTTTCGCTGTAGTAGGTCTTGCGAATATGAAATTACTGGATATAAGTGCAGACAAAACCAATATAAATGGTGGTGCTGTCTCCCTTGGTCATCCATTAGGCTGCAGTGGCGTAAGAATTCTAATTACACTACTGAATGTACTGGAGCAGAATAATGGCAAAATTGGTGCAGCAGCCATTTGTAATGGTGGTGGTGGTGCATCTGCAATGGTTATTGAAAGAAACGCTTAAGAGAGATTCAGAAAAATATATTGAATGCAATACGGAGTTTGCCACCTAAGCATAGTACCGCTTCGCAGTTCTACTTCAGATGAAAGTGAAATGGTATCTCAGATTCTTTATGGAGAATATTTTAAAATTTTAGAAGAACGGGGCCATTGGAGTAGAGTTCGTGTTGCATTCGATAATTATGAAGCCTGGATAAGTAATAAGCAATTCCTTAAGATCCAGGAAGAGTATTATCTGCAACTAAAACAAGCTGAACCTAAGCTTTCGGCAGATGTAATAAATTATATTACCGATGAAAATGGGCACTTAATGCCCATTCCTTTAGGATCAATTTTAAATTCCCTTGCTTTATTTCAGCACGTTTATGAAGGGCACAGTGAAACCGGTGAGAAACCAAAAGCCCATCTTATTGACACCGCCCTACTCTATTTGAACAGTCCGTATACCTGGGGCGGAAAATCCCCACTGGGTATTGATTCCAGTGGTTTTACCCAAATGGTTTACAGGTTAAATGGATATAAACTATTTCGCGATGCTGCGGAACAAGCAAAACAGGGCGAAGCTTTAAGTTTTATTGAAGAAAGTGAAGTTGGAGACCTTGCCTTTTTTGACGACAAAGAAGGAATTATAAACCATGTTGGTATAATTATGACCGATAATTATATAATTCATGCGGATGGAAAAGTAAGAATAGACCGGTTAGACCATTCAGGGATTTTTAATTCTGAACTTCGCCGACATACCCATAAGCTAAGAGTAATAAAAAAGATTATATAAAAAAAGGCCGCTGTAATAAGCGGCCTTTATAATATTAAAGAATAAATTTTTTATTGTAATTCTTCTAGTTTCTCTTTCAAAACTTGTGCTTTTTCTTCTTCATCCAAAGCATTGAAAATATTCATAGCAGTTCTGATAATTTCCGCGTTGGTAGGATCATGTTCAATAGCATCTTCCAGGTAAGGAATAACTTCTTCATATACTTCTAAACGCTCTTCTTCAAGTTCCTCATAACGCTTACTGTCTTCCTTACTCATACCCAAATTGTTCATTTCATCAATAAGCTCTCTTTCCTTAGCAAGAATGGCTACAACAATATTCATTCTGGCCTCACTCAAAGACGGGTCAAGTTCAAGAGCTTTCTCGTAGTATTCTACAGCTCCTTCAGTATCACCTAATTCGGCTGTGGTTACCCCAAGGTTATAGTAAATAGCAGGATCATCAGGACTCTTTTCAAGTACTTCCTTCATGATTTCGTTATATTTCTCCTTATCACCCATTCTGTAATACATATCGGCTTCAGCCTGAAGCAACATTACATTATCAGGATTCTCTCGTTTTGCATCTTCCATAGCCTCTACAGCTTCATCCATTTTTTCCTCATTAATGTAGATAAGCGCTATATTCTTAGCTATCTCACCTTTTTTTGAAGGTAATTCTCTGTCTTCAGGATCGGTATAATTATCGGTTTTAATCATCAGGTCACGTTGTTCCTTTGGCATTGCTTCCTGTTCTCCGGTTTCTACATTTGTAGCAAGATATTCAGTCTCAGCACCATCATAACCAAGGTCTCTTAACTTTTCATAGTATTCAAGAGCAGTATCGAAATCCTGAGCGTTTAACGAGTTTGCCGCTGCAAAATAGAGATAAAGTGTATCCTGAGGGTTTAATTCGTAACTAGTATAAAGTTTGTCTGAAGCGCTTTTGTAGTTTTCAGCACTCTGATCTTCAACAGCACTTTGAACCAGGCTATTTCTTACATTCAACAAACCTTCTTGAGCTTCATTGCTTCCCATTTCCGCCGCTTTTTTGAAAGCTTCTGAAGCAGTTAGCATATCTTCTATGCTTACATTTTCACCAGTTCCAAGGTAAGTATTTCCTTTAGCCACATAGAATCTTTCGGTCCATTTGTCATTAGCATCAGCCAAAAGAGACTCTGCTTTTTCGATTTCAGCCTTAGCCTCGGTATAATTACCTTTATCGACAGCCTTTTCAGCACTTTTAATTTCACTTTTTTGGGCGACTGCCATTAAAGAAAATAATGACAAGGCGACCGTTAGAATATTAGTTTTCATTTTGATTTGGTTTTATATTTAACTTATTCTTCACTATCCTCTGCAATAGTTGTGCCATCGGTCTCTGGGTTAACGTGCTTAGGCGTTTCAGCGTCATCCATGTTCTCTACGTCATCTTCATCATGAAGTACTTTTGCGACCGCAGCGATAGAATCGTCACCCTTAAGGTTTATAAGTCTTACCCCTTGAGTTGCACGTCCCATAACCCTTAAATTAGCTACTTCCATTCTGATTACAATTCCTGATTTATTAATGATCATGATGTCATCTTCATCAGAAACATTTTTGATGGCAACTAAATTCCCGGTTTTTTCGGTTATAGAAATTGTTTTCACTCCTTTTCCTCCCCGGTTTGTAATCCTGTAAGCATCCAGACTAGATCGTTTTCCATATCCGTTTTCTGAAACTACCAGAATATCAGAATTGAAATCATCAACAGCAACCATTCCAACAACCTCATCATCTTTACCGGCGAGGGTAATACCTCTAACCCCGGATGCATTCCTACCCATTGGACGGGTTTTGCTCTCTTCAAACCTAATGGCCTTACCACTTTTAACAGCAAGTAATACCTGGCTTTCCCCATTGGTTAGTCTTGCTTCCATTAATTCATCGTCTTCTCTAATAGTTATGGCATTTATACCATTAGTTCTTGGACGGGAATATTGTTCCAGAGAAGTTTTTTTCACCTGCCCCTTTTTGGTAGCCATAATTACATAATGACTGTTCACATATTCCTCATCTTTGAGGTCCTGAGTGTTTATAAAGGCTTTTACTTTATCATCGGGATCTATATTGATAAGATTCTGAATTGCCCTTCCTTTAGAAGCTTTACTACCTTCCGGAATTTCATATACGCGCATCCAGTAACATTTACCTTTTTGGGTGAAGAAAAGCATATACTGGTGATTGGTTCCTGCGAACAGATATTCGAGGAAATCCTCATTTCGGGTAGTAGAACCTTTTTGGCCAACTCCTCCCCTGTTTTGGGTTTTATATTCAGTTAGCGATGTTCTTTTTATGTAACCGGCGTGAGAAATGGTAATTACCACCTGCTCATCCGGGATCATATCTTCTATACTAAGATCACCACCGGCGTATTCTATTACAGAACGACGCTCATCGCCATATTTCTCTCTAATTTCTATAAGTTCGTCCTTAATAACTTCCATTCGGCGTTCCTTACGTGCCAAAATGTCTTTAAGGTCTTCAATAGTTTCTTTGATCTCGTCGTATTCTGCACGTAGTTTATCCTGCTCCAGCCCTGTTAACTGACGCAAACGCATTTCTACAATGGCTTTTGCTTGCAGTTCACTTAATTCAAAGCGGTCAATTAATTTATTTCTGGCTTCTTCGGCATTATTTGAAGATCGAATTAAGGCAATAACCTCATCAATATTATCTGAAGCGATAATTAAGCCTTCCAGGATATGAGCCCGATCTTCGGCTTTTTTGAGTTCGAATTCGGTTCTCCTTACTACGACTTCATGACGGTGTTCAACGAAGTGAAAAATAATATCCTTAAGATTAAGCATTTCAGGACGCCCTTTAACTAAGGCAATATTATTTACGCTAAAGGAAGACTGAAGTGCCGTATGCTTATATAGAGTATTTAATACAATATTTGGAATCGCATCTCTCTTTAATTGGTATACAATACGCATCCCATTCCTGTCTGACTCGTCTCGTATGAGTGAAATTCCTTCTATTTTCTTTTCGTTAACAAGGTCGGCTGTTTTCTTGATCATATCAGCCTTGTTCACCTGGTATGGAATTTCAGTAACCACTATGAATTCCCTACCATTAATTTCTTCCAGAGAAGATTTGGCCCGCAAAACTACCCTTCCTTTTCCGGTTTTAAAAGCTTCTCTAACCCCATCATAACCATAAATAGTTCCGCCTGTAGGGAAATCGGGGGCTTTAATATGTTCTATTAATTCATCAATTTCAATATCATGATTTTCGATATACGCAATGGTTCCGTTAATCACCTCGGTGAGGTTATGTGGCGCCATATTAGTGGCCATACCAACGGCTATTCCACTAGCTCCATTCACCAAAAGGTTTGGTATTCTTGTGGGGAGCACTACAGGTTCTGAAAGGGAATCGTCAAAATTCAATTGGGTATCTACCGTATCCTTATCTATATCAATAAGCATATCTTCGCTTATTTTCCGCATACGGGCTTCGGTATAACGCATTGCTGCCGGGCTATCGCCATCAACAGAGCCAAAGTTACCCTGACCATCTACCAGCATATAACGCATACTCCATTCCTGCGCCATCCTTACCATAGTATCGTAAACCGAAGAATCACCATGTGGGTGATATTTACCTAAGACTTCCCCTACGATCCTGGCAGATTTTTTATAAGACCGGTTAGAGAGAACTCCAAGTTCATGCATACCAAATAAAACCCGGCGGTGGACCGGTTTTAAACCATCTCGTACATCGGGAAGAGCACGTGACACAATGACCGACATTGAATAATCAATGTAAGCCGACTTCATTTCGTCTTCAATGTTGATAGGAATTAACTTTTCTCCTTCAGCCATATTATAAGTTTATTTTAGTTCTAAAATCTAACGTGCCAATTTACATATTTTTTAGGTGTTGGAGGCCTATTTAGGAGCGATAATCGCTATATTTTATTAACAAATTTTTAGTGGAGTATCGTTAATAAGTTCCTTACTTTCCATTTTGATAATTGAAAGTAATTTTGTCAATTAGCTTAAGACTCCCCCATAAGGTATGATTTTTGAATGTTTGAGTTTGAATTAACAGAGAGAAAGGAAGATAAAGATGGATGATAATTTTTCCCCAAGAGTAAAAGACGTAATAGCATACAGCAAGGAGGAAGCTCTTCGGCTGGGGCACGATTTTATAGGAACCGAACATTTAATGCTTGGTTTACTCCGTGATGGCGACGGTAAAGCGATAGATATTTTAAACGCCATGGACATTGATCTTAGCCACCTTAGAAGAAAGGTGGAGATACTTAGTCCTGCAAATCCCAATACAAATAACCTGTCTAACGACAAACGCAATTTGCATTTGACCAGGCAGGCCGAAAGAGCTTTGAAAACTACTTTTCTGGAAGCTAAGCTTTTCCAGAGTTCTTCAATCAATACAGCCCATTTATTGCTGTGCATACTAAGAAATGAAAACGATCCTACTACCAAGCTTTTAAACAAATTAAAGATTGATTATGATGGGGTCAAAGACCAGTTTAAATATATGATCGCAAGCGACGAGAATGATTTTACCGAAGACCCCTCCAGTGCTTTTTCTGATGAAGATAGCGGGGCAGATGACGCCACAAAAGATAATCCCTTTAGCGGCGGAGGCACCGGCGGTCCTGGTAAGACTTCCAAAAAATCGAAAACTCCTGTTTTAGATAACTTTGGAAGAGATCTCACCGCAATGGCTGAAGCCGACAAGTTGGATCCCGTTGTAGGACGGGAAAAGGAAATCGAAAGAGTTTCCCAGATTCTTAGCCGAAGAAAGAAAAACAACCCGCTTTTAATTGGAGAACCAGGGGTAGGTAAATCGGCTATTGCTGAAGGACTCGCCTTAAGGATCATTCAAAGAAAAGTATCAAGAATTCTATTCGACAAGAGAGTAGTCACCCTTGATCTTGCCAGTCTCGTAGCAGGAACAAAATACCGCGGACAATTCGAAGAACGAATGAAAGCGGTAATGAACGAGTTAGAAAAAAATGATGATATCATTCTTTTTATAGATGAAATTCACACAATTGTAGGTGCCGGCGGGGCAACCGGAAGTTTGGATGCAAGTAATATGTTCAAACCAGCACTGGCCCGTGGAGAAATACAATGTATTGGTGCAACCACGCTGGATGAATACCGACAGTATATTGAAAAAGACGGTGCATTGGAGCGAAGGTTCCAAAAAGTAATCATAGAACCAACTACAGTAGAAGAAACTATAGAGATCCTAAATAACATCAAAGATAAATATGAAGATCACCATAATGTGGTCTATACCCCGGAAGCAATTGATGCCTGTGTGAAATTAACTAACAGGTATATGACAGATAGATTCCTTCCGGACAAAGCTATTGATGCTTTGGATGAAGCAGGCTCAAGGGTTCACATTACCAATATTGATGTGCCCAAGCAAATTCTGGACCTGGAAAAGAAACTTGAGGAAGTACGGGACAAAAAGAATTCTGTTGTTAAAAAGCAGAAATACGAGGAAGCAGCAAAATTGAGAGATGATGAGAAAAACCTGGAAAAAGAGCTGCAACTAGCCCAGGAACGCTGGGAAGAGGAATCTAAAAAACATAAGGAAACCGTTCGTGAAGATGATGTTGCCGATGTAGTTTCTATGATAACAGGTGTACCCGTAAACAGGATCGCACAAACTGAAAGTAATAAACTGGTTGAATTACCTAAAAAGATAAAAGGTAAAGTAATTGGCCAGGATGAGGCCGTTGCCAAGGTTGTAAAAGCCATTCAACGTAACCGTGCCGGACTTAAAGATCCTAATAAACCCATCGGATCATTTATTTTCCTTGGTCAAACTGGAGTTGGTAAAACCCAATTAGCAAAAGTACTGGCGAGGGAACTTTTTGACAACGATGATGCACTTATCAGAATAGATATGAGCGAATACATGGAAAAATTCGCGATATCCAGATTAATTGGTGCACCTCCGGGATATGTTGGTTATGAAGAAGGCGGCCAGTTAACTGAGAAAGTTCGTCGTAAGCCATATGCTGTAATATTGTTGGATGAGGTTGAGAAAGCTCACCCAGATGTTTTTAATATGTTATTGCAGGTTCTGGATGACGGGTATCTAACTGATAGTTTAGGTCGAAAGATTGATTTCAGAAATACCATAATTATCATGACCTCAAATATAGGGGCCAGAAAACTGAAGGATTTCGGACAGGGAGTAGGTTTCGGAACCGCTTCTCAACGTTCTCAAGCCGAAGAAAATACCCGAAGTGTGATCGAAAATGCACTTAAAAAAGCATTCGCTCCGGAATTCCTGAACAGGATTGATGACGTAGTGATATTTAATTCGCTGGAAAGAGAAGATATTCATAAAATCATCGATATCGAGTTGGCTAAATTATATGAAAGAATAGGTGGATTAGGCTACGACCTTAAACTTAGCAACAAGGCCAAAGACTTTATTGCTGAAAAAGGGTTTGACAAGCAATATGGAGCTCGTCCTCTTAACAGAGCTATTCAGAAATATATTGAGGATGCTCTGGCTGAAGAGATCATTACTTCAAAAGTTTCAGAAGGCGATACTATATTAATGGATCTGGATGAGAAGAAAGATGAACTGACAATTAAAGTTGAAAAACAGGTGAAGGAAACGGAATCTTAATCAACTATAAATGCAAATAAAAAAAGCCGTTTGAAATTTCAAACGGCTTTTTTTATTTGAGTATAATTCTTTGCTTATTCATAAATAATTTCTTCAGAGAAATTGTACGAATTCAAAAATTCCTTTGCATTTCTAATATGTGGAGCCATAGTAACATCTTCGGTAAGAATCGGTATTTGTTCTCTGAATTCAGAAATAAAATTTTGAAGAAATTCTGAAGTTTTAGCCGGCTCCCTGAAATGAATTGCCTGTGAAGCATTAAACATCTCAATAGCCAGTACAGTATTTACATTTTCTAAAACCTTCATCAGTTTAGTAGCACCGTTGGCGCCCATACTCACATGGTCTTCCTGGCCATTAGAAGAAACAATAGAGTCTACTGATGCCGGTACCGCTAGTTGTTTGTTCTGACTCACAATGCTTGCTGCAGTATATTGAGGAATCATGAAACCGCTATTGAGCCCGGGGTTTTCTACAAGAAAAGTAGGTAGCCCTCGAGAACCAGATACAAGTTGATAGGTCCTTCTTTCTGAAATGTTTGCTAACTCAGCCATTGCGATCGCAAGGTAATCGAGTCCCAAAGCCAATGGCTGTCCGTGAAAGTTTCCTCCGGAAATTATTTTGTCTTCTTCAATAAAAATATTAGGATTATCTGTTACTGAATTAATTTCTGTTTTTACGGTCTTCCTTACAAAGCTTAAAGTGTCCTTGGTAGCGCCATGTACCTGAGGCACACACCTAAAAGAATATGGATCCTGAACATTTTCTTTTTCTTTCCCGGCAATTTCACTTCCTTCTAAGAAGAATTTTACTCTTTCAGCTGTTTTTACTTGTCCGCGATGGGGTCTAACCTGATGTACCAATTCATCGAAGGGCGACAAATTGCAATCGAAAGCATCAATCGAAACAGCACTTATCACATCAGCCAGGTATGAAAGCTGAAAAGCTTTGATCAATCCATAAACTGCATGGGCACTCATAAACTGTGTTCCGTTTAATAAAGCAAGCCCTTCTTTTGACTTCAACTTTAACGGCTCCCACTCCATTCTTTTCAGAATTTCAGCACCGCTTATTTCCTCGCCTTCAAAATAAACTTCTCCTTCTCCTATAAGAGGCAGTGCCAAATGCGCTAAAGGAGCAAGATCTCCTGAAGCTCCCAAAGACCCTTGTTCATAAATAACAGGTAAGATATCTTCATTGTAAAAATCAATCAGGCGTTCCACCGTTTCTAAAGCCACCCCGGAATTTCCATAGCTTAGAGACTGAATTTTTAGAAGTAACATTAACTTTATAATGATTTTCTCTACCCTGTCTCCCGTTCCGCAGGCATGGGACTTCACCAGATTTTCCTGTAATTCCGTGAGTTTTTCAGCAGTGATCTTTACATTACATAAGGCACCAAAGCCGGTATTTATCCCATAAACAGGAATATCACTCTCACTTATCTTTTTATCGAGATAAGCTCTGGATCTTTTAATGTTATAAATCGATTCGTCGCTTAAAGCCAGTTTCCTGTTATTTTCCAGGATACCCTGTATAGTTGCAAGGTCTAAGACGGCTGAACTTATATAATGATGCGACTGCATAGATTTATAGATTATTAAATGGGAGACCAAAAATCCAACATCTGTTAAAGTATTCCAAATAAACTTATCTTAATTTTAATAAATAAGAATTTTATTCAGGTTTAATGAAGCCTCAAGCTTCATTGCTCTCTTCTTTAAATAACTCAAGATAAGCATCCCCCAGATTATTTATAATTTCCCCAGCGATTAGCGCTTCATATCCCATTCTACTAGCGGCTATATCGCCGGATAATCCGTGTAAATAGACTCCCAGAACTGCAGCAATAATAGGGTCGTATTTTTGAGACATTAACCCTGAAATCACTCCTGAAAGCACGTCTCCGGCCCCGGCAGTAGCCATACCTGCATTTCCGGAATTATTAATAAATATCTCTTCTTTACTAAAAACAAAGCTATGCGCTCCTTTTAATACCAGGATCACATTATATTTTTTTATGAACTTCTGAACTTTTTTGATTTTATGGTTGTCGTTATCCCATTTACCGATTAGCCGTTCAAGTTCCTTAGGATGGGGTGTAAGAACAGATCTTTCAGGAAGAAGTTCTAATAGCTCTTTATTTTTCGCCAGCATATTTAAACCGTCGGCGTCAATAAGCATTGATTGTTTTGTGTCTTTTAATAATTTTTTGAATGCACCTAGCGCCTCATCATTTGTACCTGCACCCATTCCAAAACAAATAACATCGGGGTCAAAATCAATATTGATTTCACTAAGTTGTTTCTTGTGTTTATCTGAAATCACCATTGCTTCCGGAAGGGCAGTTTGGATGATCTCATAGCCGCATTCGGGACTGAATACGCTACACAAACCTGCTCCCGATTTAAGAGCTGCTTTTGCCGAAAGTACAATACTGCCAATTTTGCCATAACTACCACCAACAATAAGAGTATGACCATAATCTCCCTTATGGGAGTTCTTTTCTCTGTTTTTATATAAAAGCCTGGCTTGCTCTTTTCCTATAAGTCTGGCGCTGGTTTCGGTTTTTAAAAGAAATTCCCTGTCCAGGCCAATATCTAAAATCTGAAAATCACCTACATAATCCATAGATTGAGGAAGAAAAAAAGTAAGCTTCGGACTTTGGAAACTAAGCGTAAAATTTGCTTTAATCACTTTTGCTTTTTTTTCCGGAACCTCTTCAGCATAAAGCCCTGAAGGCATATCTATCGCGAGGATAAATGCTCCGGAATTATTTAGATGGTCCACTAAAGCACCTACCCAACCTTCTATTGGCCGATTTAAACCTATTCCGAACATCGCGTCGATTACAAAATCCCCTTCACCGATCTTTGGAAAATCATTCTGATTTTTAATGAGGGTCGGCCAGTCTTTTGCAATATTCTTATATCGATCGTAATTGATTAGAAAGTCTTTGGAGCGTTTGTCGCTGTAATTCACGACAAAAACCTGAACTTGATACCCCTGCTCTAACAATAATCTTGCTACCACCAGCCCATCACCTCCATTGTTGCCTATTCCACAAAATATTTTAATTGGGATTTCACTACCTTCCAGTCGGGAGTGGATTTGATTAAAAACCATTCCTGCTGCGCGCTCCATAAGATCAGTACTGGAAATCTTCTCATTTTTAATACTTAAGCTGTCTGCTTTATGTAGTTGTTCGGCACTGAATATTTTCATTTTGAAAAAGGTTACTTTTCACTAAAATACACATAATCCAAAAGACAATATGAGATTGCTAATAAAAAAATAGAATTCATCTTTTTTTCAATGGGAAATCGATAAATTTGCTCAAATTTTAAGAAAATGAAAGAAATTGCCCTTGATGCCATTCATAAATCCTTAAATGCTAAAATGGTTCCATTTGCCGGATATAATATGCCGGTTTCCTACGAAGGAGTTAATATAGAACATCAAACTGTACGTGAAAAGTTGGGAGTTTTCGATGTTTCCCATATGGGAGAATTCCTCATCTCAGGAAGTAAGGCTTTAGAGCTTATTCAGAAAGTTTGTTCTAATGACGCTTCCAAATTAACCGATGGAAAAGCCCAATATACCTGTATGCCTAATGAAACCGGCGGGATTGTAGACGATCTTATTGTATACCGGATTAATGAAGAAAAATATTTACTTGTTGTAAATTCTTCCAATATCGAAAAAGATTGGAACTGGATCTCGCAACACAACTCCATGGAAGCTACCATGCGCGATATGAGTGATGAACTTTCCCTCCTCGCTATCCAGGGCCCAAAAGCGGCAGAAGCGATGCAGTCCTTAACCGAAGTGGACCTTCAGAATATGAAATTCTACACCTTTGAAGTTGCTGAATTTGCGGGAGTGGATAAAGTGATTATTTCTGCCACCGGATACACGGGCAGCGGTGGTTTTGAGATCTATTTTAGAAATGAAGACGCAGTAGAAATTTGGGAGAAAATAATGACTGCAGGAAAAGATTTTGGTATAAAGCCAATAGGTTTGGCAGCACGAGATACCTTAAGGTTAGAAATGGGTTATTGCCTCTACGGTAATGATATCGACGATACTACTTCGCCTATTGAAGCAGGGTTGGGCTGGATTACAAAATTCACCAAGGACTTCGTCAACGCTGAAAATCTCAAAAAAGAGAAAGAGGAAGGGCCAAAAAGAAAGCTTATTGCTTTTGAACTGGATGAGCGCGGAATTCCTAGGCAAGGCTACGATATTGCAGATGAAAATGGCAAGGTTATTGGCCAGGTTACTTCGGGTACTATGTCACCATCGTTGGAGAAAGGAATTGGTTTGGGTTATGTACCTGCTGAAGTAGCAGGTATTGGAAATAAAATTCAAATTCAAATTAGAAAGAAAGCCATTCCCGCAACCCAGGTGAAATTACCCTTTTATAAAGGATAATCTTTTTGGAAAGAATATTGATTTTAGGAGCTAGCGGCTTTATAGGCAACGCCTTATATAAAGAGCTATGCTCCTATTTTGATACCCACGGCACGTATTTTACTGAAAGCCCTTCCCTGGAGAAAAATCAGCATTTTCATCATTTTGATCTGGAAACAGAGAACATTGAGATACTTCTTAAAAATATAAAGCCTTCAATTATTATCTCTGCCTTACACGGAAATTTTAACGCCCAGATTAATGCTCATTTTAACCTGATCAATTATGTTTTGGAGACTAATTCCAGGTTAATATTTATATCCTCCTCTAACGTTTTTGATGCTTTTACAAACTTTCCATCTTATGAATACGATAAGACCTTATCCCAAAGCGTTTACGGTAGGTTCAAGATTAAAATTGAAAATGCACTGCTAAGACTTCCTAATAAGAATTACAATATTCTAAGACTTCCCATGGTTTTCGGACAGGATTCTCCGCGGATCAAGGATCTCAAAAACATGCTTTATTTAGGAGAAGCCATTGAGGTATTTCCAAATGTAGTGATAAATGTGACCGAGGCAGACCATTTGGCCAGGCAAGTCCACTATATTATTAACCGAAAGAAAAGCGGAGTATTTCATCTTGGAAGTAGTGATTTAATCCATCAAAAAGATTTTATTGAAGAGGTATGTAATCACTTGGGCTATTCAAACCCTCTCTTTAAAAACGTTTACGATTCCAATAACGACCGGTTTCTGGCGGTCCTGCCAAAAGACAATTTACTCCCAGCCAACCTGCAGCTTAGCGTTCAAAAGGTAATTGAAGCCTCTCAGGTAGTTTGATTCCAAATAAATAAGAAAAAGATGGCTAATTCTGTTCGGCTTGCTTAATTTTAAGCTTGAAACCTTTAAAATACCAAAAAATGGAAAAATTAAGCACTGAGGAAATCAATAAAAGACTGGGAGACCTGGAGGGTTGGACCTATGCAAAAGATGCAATTCATACTTCGTTTAAATTTGACGACTTTAAGGATGCCTTTACAGTTATGACTCGCATAGCTTTCGAGGCTGAAGCTTTACAGCATCATCCAAATTGGGGGAATGTATACAACGAACTAGAAATATCTTTATCAACCCACGATGCAAAAGGAGTAACAGAAAAGGACTTTAAACTCGCCAAAGCCATCGAAAATATAATTGAATCGGCTTAAGATTTTTTAAGTCAGTGGCAACAGGGAACAACATGGCTTTTCGGTTATTATTGGAAGCTTTTTCCTATTTTTGCACCGATTTTTATTCAGAAATAAATGGGAAGAGCATTCGAATTTAGAAAAGCACGAAAGATGAAGCGTTGGTCTGCAATGGCTAAGGCATTCACTCGCATCGGAAAGGATATAGTAATGGCAGTAAAAGAAGGTGGAGCAGATCCTGACACCAATGCCAAACTGCGGGCGGTTATCCAGAACGCCAAGAGCGTTAACATGCCCAAAGATAATATTGAACGCGCCATTAAACGCGCCAGTGACAAAAATCAGGGGGATTATAAAATAGTTTTATTTGAAGGCTATGCACCCCATGGAATTGCAATACTGGTAGAAACTGCTACAGACAATAATAACCGGACTGTTGCAAATGTACGCTCGCATTTCAACAAATGTGACGGAAACCTTGGAACTTCAGGCTCGGTAGAATTTATGTTTGATCACACCTGTAATTTCAGAGTAAATGCTGAGGGGCTTGATGTAGAAGAAATGGAACTTGAATTTATAGATTTTGGTGCCGAAGAGGTTTTCCAGGATGAAGACGGAATTCTTATATATGCCCCTTTTGAGCAATTCGGAGCTATTCAAAAGGAATTGGAAAAACGCGAAATTGAAATTCTTTCCTCCGGTTTCGAGCGAATTCCGCAGGTGACAAAAAAATTATCTCCTGAAGAAGCTGAAGATGTAGAAAAACTTCTTGAGAAATTAGAGGAAGATGACGACGTGCAAAACGTCTATCACACTATGGAAGAAAGTGAGGATTAATTTACTCATTTCCTAAAAATAATAAAGGGCTGTTTCCAATTGAAACAGCCCTTTTGCTTTTCACTTAGTAAAAAATTAAAATTCTTTTCTGTCGTGTTTGGTGGGTTCTCCTTTTCTTCTGCGTTTTTCTTCGCTAAGCAAAGCTAACTCCCTACCCGTTTGCCCTTTAACCGAAGTGTTTTCCTGAGCTCTACGCAACAAATAAGGTACAACGTCGCGTACAGGACCGAAAGGTAAAAGTTTCGCGGCATTATAACCTTTTTTGGCGAGGTTATAACTTATATGATCACTCATACCGTATAATTGGCTAAACCAGATGCGATCATCATTTAATGGCAAGTTTTTATCTTCCATTACCTGAAGTGCCAGGTAATTACTTACCTCGTTGTGCGTACCAATAAAAAGTTCAATCTCATCCAAATGAGCCAGGCAGTATGACATAATACTATTAAAATTCACATCTGTTGCCTCTTTATTCTCACAAATAGGACTAACATATCCGTATTTTTTGGCGCGTGCATTTTCTTTTTCCATGTATGCCCCGCGAACAATCTTTGCTCCAACCTTAAAACCTTCAGCTCTTCCTTTTTCATGAAGATCTTTAAGGTATTCCATTCTGTCCCAACGATAACACTGCAAGGTGTTAAAAATAATAACCTTCTCTTTATTATACTTACGCATCATCTCTTCCATAAGTTCATCAGCAGAGGTTTGCATCCAGGTCTCTTCGGCATCGGCATAAAGACGCACATTGTGATCATAAGCTGTTTGGCAAAGAAGATCTACCCGTTCTTTAACACGCTCCCATTCTTTTTGTTCGGCCTCACTTAAATTAATTCGCTCACTGGTTTTTTCCCAGATCGCAAAACGACCAATTCCTGTAGGTTTAAACAGGGCGAATGGTAATTCCTCCCGTTCTGCAGCATATTTAATAAGGTCCAGTTTCTTGTTTAAAGCAGAATCAAATTGTTCTTCGGTTTCCTTTCCTTCCACGGAATAATCGAGAATACTATGAAGTTTTTTCTCGTACATTTTATGGGTTAAAGGTTTACAATCTTCCTCGGTAATCCCTCCGCAAAATTGTTCGAAAATGGTTTTTTTTATCAACCCTTCAATCGGTAAGTGTAGTTTTAAGGAAAGGTTGGTAAGAAAAATCCCTGCGTCCACCAAAGTTTGCCTATTCATCATGCTAAAAAGGAAAACTGCACGGTCCAACTCTAAATCAGATTTTAGTTTGAAAGCTGTTTTGGTATCATTAAATATCTTTTTTCTTATCATGGTATTTAGAATTCTTATAACAAAGATAAAGCAGAGAGTTTGAATTTTTTAAATATTTCTACTTATTTTCGGAGCTTCTTTAAAGATGCTTAAAAACCTTATAAAATATGGCAAATACTTCACCGGGAGCACCTGTTTTTTACGGCCAAGATGCATACGATAATCTCAATGTTTATTTAACGGAAAACAAGGCCTCACAAATTTTTATTCTGGTAGATTCCAACACTCATAATTATTGTCTTTCTGCATTTATGAGTAAACTCCATACAGACTCGCCTATTGAAGTTATAGAGATTGAAGCCGGCGAGGAAAATAAGAATCTGGATACCTGTAACCAGGTCTGGAATGCACTATCTGAATTGGGTGCAGACCGTAAGAGCATGATTTTGAACCTTGGAGGTGGCGTCGTTACAGATCTTGGGGGCTTCGTAGCCTCCTGCTTTAAACGCGGTATTTCCTACATAAATATTCCTACAACGCTTTTGGCTATGGTAGACGCTTCCGTAGGGGGAAAAACCGGTGTAGACCTTGGTAATCTTAAAAACCAAATTGGTGTGATCAATAACTCCCAAATGGTGCTAATAGATTCTGCTTTTCTGAATAGTCTTCCTGCCAACGAAATGCGTAGTGGTTTGGCCGAAATTTTAAAGCATGGCCTGATAAGCGATGAAGGCTATTGGAATAAATTAATAGCCCTGGCAGACCTAAACCTGGAAGACCTTGATGAAATAATTGAGGAATCAGTAAAGATTAAAGCTGATATAGTAGCCCAGGATCCTGAGGAGAAAAACCTCCGCAAAACGCTTAACTACGGTCATACTTTGGGACACGCCATTGAATCTTATTTTCTCACCCATACTACTAAAAAAAGCCTGTTACATGGAGAAGCCGTCGCAGCAGGAATGGTTCTGGCAACATACATTTCTTCCACGCTAAAGGGATTTCCGCAGGAAAAATTAAAACAGGTAACTTCAAGTATTCTTAATATGTATGGGAAGATAGAATTCAGTCAGGGTGATATCCAGGAGATAATCGAATTGATGAAGTATGACAAGAAAAACGAATACGGAAAAATAAATTTTGTTCTTCTTGAAGACATCGCCAAACCGCACATAGACTGTCTTGTACCAAATGAAGTGATTTTTGATGCTTTTATATTTTACAGAAAATTTTGATTTTTAGGAAATTAATAGTTTAATTTAAAACTATAAAACAGATATCTTTTTTGTTATTATTGCACAAACCATTCTCACTATGAAAAGAATAATTGTTGATTACAAAAAACTTACTCCGGAAATACTTAGCCTGCTTGTAGATAAGTATCCCGATGGATATGATGATGACCAGGTAATTTCTTTTAAAAATGCCAGGAACGAAACCGTTGAGGCGGTTGAAGTTAGGACCGATGATACAGTTTACCTGGTGAAAGTGAGCACGCGACTGGAAAATACAATGGCAAATTATGATGAGGATGATTATGACGATTCAGATTTGAATGAACCTATTGTAGAAATTCCTGAAAAATCAGCCGAAGAGGAAGATACCGAAGAGGAAATATAAGCCGATAAAAATCTAAAATAAAAAAGAGGAGCCTAAAGCTCCTCTTTCTTTTTCATAGCAATCTAATTCCTTTATGCGTGTTGCATATCGTGTCTTCCTTCCTTAATCTCCTCAATAATCTTGCCATTAAAGGCAGGTAGGTCATCAGGATTTCGGCTTGTTACAAAACCTTCATCAACCACAACTTCCTTATCTACCCAGAGGGCCCCTGCATTTTTAAGATCGGTTTTTATTGAATTATAGGAAGTCATAGTTCGCCCCTTCACCACATCGGCTTCAATAAGCGTCCATCCGGCATGACAAATGGCTCCTACAGGTTTTCCCTGTTTGAAGAAGTCTCTAACAAAAGTGAGCACATCTTCATTTCTTCTTAAATTATCAGGGTTCATCACTCCACCCGGAAGCACCAATCCATCATAATCTTTAGCGCTTACCTCTTTGGCAGTATGATTGACCTCTACTTCTCCGCTCCAGTTTCCATCTGCCCAACCTTTGATTTTACCTTTTTCAATGCTGATAATATCAACTTTGAAACCTTCTTTTTCCATAGCTTCCTTTGGAGACTTCAACTCAGATTCTTCAAATCCATTCGTAGCTAAAATTGCAACTTTCTTTTCCATAATATTATCTTTTTTTCGGTTCTATCAAATATAGCCAACAAAGAAAGAAGATGATATTAAGGGCCTTATAAAAAAAGCGATCCCTTAGTTAAACTTTACTAAGACAAAAGGAATAGGAATAACTTCTCTTAAAAGAATCAAACGGCTACTTCTTAGAAGCCTTCTTTTTTTCTTCTTCGAGGTCGAAATTGCTTTTGAGGGTATCAATGACCTCTTTTTCTTCTTCAAGCTGCACCCGTTTTTGCTGCAGTTTTTCCATTTCCTGATAAATAGCGGGTTCTCCATATTTATTGGGTACAACTTTTTCATTTTTATATAAGGCATACTGAACAGTGAATTCGGCTCCGAAAAATAGAATGAGACAGGTATAATAAACCCATAACAGAATTAAAACTACCGAAGATGCGCCACCATATACAGAGGCCGGTTCACTATTACCAAAATAAAAACCTAGAAGTTTTTCTCCTATCAAAAACAAAATAGTAGTTAAAGCTGCCCCTAAATAGGTTACACGCCACCTGATTTTAATATCTGGTAAAAGTTTAAAAATAGAGGCAAAAAGAGTGGTGACTATTATAAAGGAAATAAGAAAATTAGCCAAATCCACCATAAACCCGGTTATTCCGGGAGCAAAGCGTTCCACGTGCTCACTTAAAATAGCCAGAACCGCAGATATCACCATGGATACTAAAAGCAGAAGTCCTATAACCAGGACCATTCCGAAAGAAATTACACGATCCAGGATCATCTGCAAAAAGGTAGACTTCTTGGCGGCTACATTCCAGATGTTATTCATGGCTATCTTAAGCTGAAAAAAGACTCCGGTCGCACCAAATAGCAATAAACCAATTCCAAAGATAATGGCCCAGTTTGAATCATCTGAAAGAGCCGCATTACTTACAATAGATTCCAGGGCTTTTGCTGAATCCTGGCCAATAAATTCGCCAATTTCAGTAGTTATACGTCCCTGAACTTTTTCCTGTTTAAAAAAATAGCTCGCAATCGTTACAACAATGATAAGTAAAGAGGGTAAAGAAAATAAAGTATAATAGGCGATGGTCGCACTCCTTGCATATGGTTCGTTGCGATTCCAGCTGAAATAAGCTTTTTTTAGTAAATTAAAAAAAGTTTTGAAGAATTTCATATTAGGTACTTTTTCTTCAAAAGTTCCAAATGATGAATGGTATGGCCTATCGTTATAAAACCAATCGCTCCTGCACTGGTAGGGTTATTATTCACCACCCCTTTACGTTGAAGCATTTCTTCAGAAAAGCTTTGGTAAAGATCAATCCCCGAACTTCTTACATTTGAAAATTCTGTTTTTAAATTTTGAAGTTCCCGCCGGTTAGCTTCAGAAGCTGGTACATAGGCATCATGATCAAATCCAGGTAGGGAAGTTTTATCATTTCTGGCTATACTAAGGGCTCGATATTGAAAAATACGCTCCACGTCGATCATATGCTGAAGGACTTCTGCGAGAGTCCATTTCCCGGCCTCATAGCTAAATTTTAATTTTTCCGGAGTAATTATACTCAGGATTTCCTGAAGATCTTTTTGATTATCCTTCAGCAAACTTCCCAGCGTCTCGTCGCGGGGAAGCTTGTCAATATAGGTTTGATAAAATTCGTGGTAATCTCCTCTGTTTAAATCTGAAACTTTCATTATGCTGAATTTCTACTTGCATTAATATTACCGTACAAAGAACGGGTAACCATTTTTTCATAGACTTCAAGCAACTCTTCAGAAGCTTTGCCTTTCTCCTGAAGTTCCTGAACCTTTCGCAAAGCATGTTGTTGAATGGTAAGTAAAGGCAAAACAATGCGTTCCCGAGCCTGAATGGAAGCTTTTCCCGCCGGTTGATTTTCTAACAACTCCTTATATCCGGTCACCTTAAGCAACATTCTTTTTGTGCGCTCGTATTCTTCAAAAATGAGCTGCCAGAACTCTCCAAATTCTTCATCCTCTTTCATATAAGCAGTTAAAGCAAAAAATGACTTAGTAAGGCTCATCATGCTGTTTTCCAGTAGAGTTTTGAAAAATACAGAGTTGTTGTATAGGTGGCGCACCTTATCAAAATCTCCTTCCTTTTCATAATGTTCCATAGCGGTTCCTACCCCGAAAAATCCGGGTACATTTTGCTTCAACTGGCTCCAACTACCCACAAATGGAATAGCTCTTAAATCTGATAAATTCAGTTTCGCAGACTTATTCCTTTTTGATGGTCTACTACCAATATTTGTCTTAGCATAATATTTTAGCGTACTCATTTTTTCCAGATAAGGAATAAATTTTGGGTGCTGCTTGAAGTCCTTATAAGTATTGTAGCTAATTTCAGCGAGATTATTCATTGTTTCCCTGTCTTCATCTGAAAGAATGTTCTTTCCTTCACTAAAAATCTCATTAAAAACCCCAGAACTTAGCAATTGCTCCAGATTGTACCTGCAGCTATCCTGGGTACCGAAATTTGAACTGATGGTTTGTCCCTGAACCGTAAGCTGAATTTCTTCATTTTCTATTTTCTGACCTAAAGAAGCGTAGAACTGATGTGTTTTTCCCCCTCCCCGCGCCGGCGGACCGCCACGACCATCAAAAAATACCACTTTGATATCATACTTCCTCGAAACCTCTGTAAGCATTTCCTTGGCCTTATAAATACTCCAGTTAGCCATTAAATAACCGCCATCTTTTGTACCATCGCTAAAACCTAACATAATGGTCTGCCTGTTCCCACGCCGCTTTAGGTGCTTCTTATAGACAGGGTTAGTATAAAGAACCTCCATTACCTCGTGTGCTTTTTGCAAGTCGGGTACTGTTTCAAACAAAGGAATAATATCTACCGAAGGCTTCTCCCAGCCGCATAGTCGCATAAAAGCAAAGGGTTGCAGAACCCCTTGAACGCTACCACAATTGCTTATAATATACCTGTTGGCTCCATTCTCGCCATTTGTCTCCTGGATAGTCTGCATTGCATAAATCGAGGATAAGGTAGATTTAGCCATTCCCTCTTCCAGGTTTTCAGGATCTATATTATCCTGAACTTTAGTTAAGGCGTCAATTTGCTCTTCTTCGGTTAAATCAAAATAACTTTTTCCGAAAAGATCGGATTTATATTGTTCAAGCTCCTCCACAACTTCGATATGTTTACTGGAGTCCTGACGGATATCCAAAGTTCCGAAATGATATCCAAAGAGGTTGATTTTATTAAGAAGGTCATCTACTTCATCTAAAAACAAAGACTGATGCTTCTCTAAAACAATTACCCTGATCTGATGCAATTTAGACTTAAGTTCTTCAAGTGTTATTTTAATCTTCCCGGTTTTGGAAATTGCACTTGCGTATAGCTTAGGCTCTATTTCAGAAATTATTTCATCTACCTCACTAAAGGTCAGGCGACGTTTCAATTTCCTAAGATCCCTGTAATAATTTAGGAGAATGGTAGACCTAAGCCTCTTTGCTACTTTTAGTGTGATCTCTGTGGTCACAAATGGATTCCCATCTCTGTCTCCTCCGGGCCAGAAGCCTAGATTGATCACCTGGTTCCCTGGATCTTCTCCATCAAAAATGTTTTGTTGCAGGTAATTATAGATCTGACTTACGCTTTGATAAAATACATTCTCAAAATACCAGATAAGACTTACTGCTTCATCAAAGGGTGATGGTTTCTCTTTCTTAAAAAAAGGTGTTTTGCCCAGCTGCGCAAGCAAGTTTTTAATCGTGGTAAGATCATTTTTTTGTACCGCCCTATCAAGATCGGTTATGATCCCCAATACGGCTCCGGGATAAAATTGTGTCGGGTGTGCCGTTAATGTAGGCCTTACCTTGAAACGCTTTAAATACTCCCTCAATTCAGAAGTTTTATTGGCCGCCTCGGCCTCTTCTTTTACATTTCTCAGTGTACCGTGGCCATCCATGTTGTTAACCACTGGGAATGCAGCATCTTCAATGGCATCAAACAATACTACCTGCCTTTCTATATACTGAATAAACCTAAAAAGCAGGTTATTTTTTTCTTCTTCTGAAGGATCTTCCTGATACTTATTGAAAAAGGTTTCGATTATTTCTGAAGGATTCTTGTTTTCAGCAAAACCGGCTTCACAGATCTCCTGAAATAGAGGCAATAAAGCCCCAGTCTTTTTTATATCGTCAAAAGGTAAGGTGAGAAAAATGCTATTGTAAACCTGGTACTTTGCTAGTACACTTTCATTAAATCTTTCCAGTTTCGGTTCTCTGTGCATCATCTTAATTGGTGTTTAATTAAATGTATAAAAAAACCCTTTAAACAAATAAGCTTAAAGGGTTTTTAGTAAAAGTTTAGTACCCTTTACAAATTCTGAAAAATTGAGTGCATTAAACGTTTTTTGTCGTTTAAACTCTCCTCGAGAGAAATCATAGTTTCGGTTCTGTAAACTCCTTCGATATCATCTAACTGAAAGATGATCTCTTTAGCGTGCTGTGTATTACGAGCTCTTATTTTACAGAAAACATTAAATTTTCCGGTAGTGACGTGAGCAACAGTCACAAAGGGAATTTCGTTTATTCTCTCAAGAACAAATTTTGTTTGAGAAGTATTTTTAAGGAATACCCCAACGTAAGCGATAAAGGCGTAACCCAGCTTTTTATAGTCTAATGTCAGGGAAGAACCTGTAATAATTCCTGCTTCTTCCATTTTTTTCACCCTTACGTGAACCGTTCCGGCCGATATCAATAGTTTTTTTGCTATATCGGTAAATGGTGTCCTGGTATTCTCGATAAGCATATCAAGAATCTGGTGGTCTGTTTCGTCTAATTTAAACTTGGCCATTTTTTCAAATCTCTTTTTTTAATGAAATTCAAAATTAATACAAAATCATTGAATTATTGCTAAGTATTTTGAGAATTATTCACGTTTAAGAGTCCATATATCGCCATTTAGGACAATTTTATTAACTATAACGTTTTCGTGCAGATTGTTTAACTCCGGAAACTCAATTTTTTGATCTTTTAGCTCAATTTCCCAATGGGCGAAATTTGGTATATCAGGGGCAATTTTTTCAATTATCGGTACAAATTTCAATGTTTCATTTTCTAATTCTTCTTTATACTGAATAGAAACATCCAATTTCTGATTATTTATCAATGCATTCCGCAGGATAATATCATTAAAAAGCTTCTCGTTTTGGGGAATTTGATCGTAGATGGAAGACTTATTTTCTAAGTATCTCCCGGAAGCGATAGAATATAAAGCTGAAAATAAAGCAGCAAAAACATATTCTCTCACTTTATCGCGTTTATAATCGTTTGGAGCATGTCCCGCCTCAAACAAAAGTGTAGGCACTCCCAGGGTTTGAAAGGCATCTCCGGTACAATTAATATTATAAGCATCATCGTATCTGCCTATCCTCCCAGGTAATACGCTTTGAAGATGTTTATATATGCTCACAATCACCTGCATACTTTTTTCCCGTTCCGGAAAAACACTTCTTTCTGCATCCATTGAAGGAGTTAAAAAAGATAGTGTCGCAGGCTCGGCAACTTTCCCCGCACTAAAAATAGTACGCTGATCATGAAGATTTAAACAAAAATCAGGTTGAAATTCATCAAATTCCTTGCGCAATACATTGCTTTCCGGCTCCTTTAGCTTTTTTGCATCCCTGTTAAGATCGATTTCATTTGCATTAACCCTGGTATAAGCCTTAGCCCCATCAGGGTTAAGCATTGGAATAATACGAATCCTGCATGTCTCCAGAATGACTTTCATTTCCGGTACGTTCTGCAATAAATTCGCTGCATTCAAGAGGTCAAAGACTGCTTTGGTAGTGGTGGATTCATTTCCGTGCATTTGAGACCATGCTAAGATCTTAATGCTTCCAGCTCCAATTTCAACATAATGAATTGGTTGATCTAAAACCGATCTCCCAATTTCCTCTATTCGGAAGTTTTCTGTATGTTTTTTAAGTAGAGGAGCGATATGCCCTAAATGTAAATACCGACCCTCAATCGTATTTTCTTTAATCGATGAGTAAGCTTCCATTACCGTCTGTAGTGGTTCTGAATAATTCATGTTTACAAAAGTAAACAATCAATATTTTACATTTGTAAACACAATTTGGAAACCTCTATGTTTACAAGTGTAACAATTATGATTACAGAAAATTATTCCGCTTAGGAATAACTCCTAAAAAGATAAAATTAATGCATAATGGACTATATTTTAGTCTATTGTATAGGCTCGGAATAAGCTATGCTTTAATTAATAAACAGTGATTTACACTTGTGATTTTGTACATGTGAATCTTTTAATTACATTTGTAAACATTAAATTTGAGAATTGAAGTTACAATGGTAAACACTGAAAAATTTGCAGAGAGGCTCGAAAAGATTCTTACTTATTACGATTTATCGGCTGCAGCATTTGCTGATCAGATTGAAGTTGGCCGTTCCTCTATTTCTCATATCCTCTCCGGAAGAAACAAACCGAGCCTGGATTTTGTTATGAAAGTGATTTCGCATTTTCCTGAAGTCGAACTCTACTGGTTATTAAATGGAAAAGGGAAATTCCCTAAAGAGAGATCTTTTTCTCCTCCGACTCCACCCGGGCAACAAGCAGGAGCCGTTTCTCCTGAACCAAAAACAACTAATCCCACTTCAGAATTATTAAATCAGAAGAATCCTTTATCAGGAGTACAAAGTGGCAAGCAAATAAAGAAAATCGTAATTTTTTACTCAGACGGTTCTTTTGAAGCCTTTGAAAATTGACTTTCAGCTTAAAATAAGCTTATTTTGCAGTATGAGAAAAAACCTTATCCTGTTGGCCGTTATTTTTAGCCTTGTCGGTTGTTTTCAGCCAGAACGCAATTGCTCCGACTTCAAAACCGGTACTTACGAATTTGAGACCTATTTAAGCGGGGAATTGGTGACCTCACGCTTTGTGAGGAACGATAGTATTGAAATAGACTATTTCCAGGGGAATACAGATACCTCTTCGGTACGCTGGCTCAACGATTGTGAATACATTTTGAAAAATCTCAATCCTAAGAATATGGCCGAGGAGAAGCCTATTCATATTAAGATTCTTACTACCGATAAGGACGGTTATATCTTTGAATATGGAATGGTAGGCGCTACCAGAAAAGAAAGAGGATCGGTAAAGCGCATAAAGGATTAGTTAATCCTCCTTTTTTCTTAAAAGCTTATTTTGCTCCTCCATCAAATCGGTTAGTTTGGAAAGGAGCTCAATATCTTTAGGAGTTGTTTCCCGAAGATCTTGTGGATCTTCGGCTTTCCGGCGAAAACGGTTTATCACTTTGATTACCAGGAAAATTGTAAAACCAATGATGATAAAATCAAGCAAAGTCTCTATCAAGGCTCCATAACCAATTGCGACTTCTTCAATTGTAGTTATTCCCTCAGATTCTGCGACACCTTCCCTTAAAACTACCTTTTTATCAGAGAAACTCATCCCATCGGTCATCAGGCTTAGCGGGGGCATAATTACTTCCTTCACCAAGGTATTTACCACGGCATTAAAAGCGGTACCAATTATGATACCTACCGCCATATCTACCATATTCCCTTTTATGGCAAACTCCTTAAACTCCTTGATTAAGCCCATTATTCGTCAAATAATTTGGTTTGACTTTCTGAATTTTCAGAAGCTTTCCCGTTAATGGCTTTTCCTGCATCAACCCGGTTCTTATCTTCAGTGAGATTTTCTTCATCTACAACTTCAATTTCCTCTGCCGGAACTTCTTCTTCCTCTTCATAAGGTAACGGATCCAGTAAATTTATTTGTTTAACCTTCTCTGAAGTTAGCTGGTTACCCTGGGCCTTAATCCCTTTTACTGAAATAAATTCTTCCAGGTTCACTTCATCATTCGGTGGTTGCTCCTTACCTCTTGGTTTGTTATAAACCACTTCTGCCATCGGATAATAATCTGTTGAAACAATTTCGAGATAGGATTTTTCGTGATCGCTGATGAATTTTTCCTCTTTATCCGGATTTTCTATCAGAAAACGTTTTACATAGAAGCGTTCTTTTTCAGGCTCCCAGTAAATAGCTGAAATTGGTTTTTTTGGCGCCCATTTTTCCAACACCAACATTTCCTCATCAAATCGTGTGGTAAGTTCAGGTTTGATGGTCTTGGCGACACCGTCAGCAGTAACTATTAGAATACGATCCTCCCCTTTAAACTCTCCTAGCAATTCACCACGTTCATCAACGTTAAGTCGTTTTACTGTTTCATCGAACCATATCCTGCGTGGTTTTAAGGTCGAAACACCCTCTTCTTTTAATTCTATACGTTTTACAGCGTATTTAGTGACGATATTTCCTTTTACGTTTCGTCCTTTAATAAGGATATCGGCAAAATCAACATCAAATTTTAGCTTTTTAATGCTCCCAACCTGACGCAGTAAAACCATAACAACTTCTGCTTCCCCATTAGGATTAGCTGAGAAATAATGCACTTTTGAATCTTTCTTGCCCTGGGTAAGGTCATATTCCCTGTCCCGGGTCACCGAGGTCACCGAGAAACGTTTAATATATGAAGCACCCGACTTACCATCGCGATAGATCATATTGTATATAGTGCGTTTATCTTTTTTCTTGAAGATCGCCACGTGGATAATATCCTTTCCGATAAAGGTTTTTGAGTCTACCTTGGTGACCATCATTTTTCCCTCAGCCGTAAAGACTATCACATCATCAATATCAGAACACTCGGTAACGTATTCGTCTTTCTTAAGGGCTGTACCTACAAATCCTTCTTTGCGGTTTACATACAGCTTGGTATTCCTAATCACCACTTTTGTAGCTTCAATATCATCAAAGATCCTCAGCTCAGTCTTTCTGTCTTGTTCCTGGCCGTAATCTTTTTTAAGCTTTTTAAAGTAATCTATAGCAAATTCTACCAGGTTATCGAGATAATGTTTTATCTGGGCGATCTCCCCTTCCAAAGTCTCTATCTTTTGCTGGGCTTTATCGATATCAAATTTTGAAATACGCTTAATCCTTATCTCTGTAAGACGAACAATGTCTTCTTCGGTAACTTCCCGCTTCAAATGTTCAGTAAAAGGTTTCAGCCCTTTATCTATAGCCTCAATAACTCCGGGCCATGTTTCTTCCTCTTCAATATCGCGATAGATCCTGTTTTCGATAAAAATACGCTCTAAAGATGCAAAGTGCCATTGTTCCTCGAATTCATCCAGTTTTATTTCCAGCTCTCTTTTTAGAAGATAAAGGGTATGGTCAGTAGAACGGCGCAAGATCTCAGATACTCCTAAAAATTCGGGTTTGTTATCAATAATTACACATCCCAGAGGTGCCAGTGAGTTTTCACATTGCGTAAAAGCATAAAGGGCATCAATAGTTTTATCGGGGGAAATGTTGTTTGGCAAATGAATAAGGATTTCCACTTCGGCAGCGGTGTTATCCTCAATCTTTTTAATCTTTATTTTCCCTTTTTCGTTGGCTTTTAAAACAGAGTCAATTAGCGTTGAAGTAGTCGTGCCGTAAGGAATTTCTGTTATGGAAAGCGTATTTTTATCAATATTATTGATTTTTGCCCTTACGCGAACCCTACCTCCCCGTTTCCCATCATTGTAATTAGAGATATCAGCAACTCCGCCTGTAGGAAAATCAGGGAAAAGCGTGAAATTTTTCCCTTTTAAATGTTTAATGGAAGCTTCTATAAGCTCGTTAAAGTTATGGGGAAGGATGCGTGTGCTAAGCCCCACTGCAATTCCTTCGGCCCCCTGTGCCAGAAGCATAGGGAATTTAACCGGAAGATTAACGGGTTCGCTTTTCCTTCCGTCGTAAGAAAGTTGCCATTCGGTTAATTTCTGGTTAAATAAAACCTCAAGGGCAAACTTAGAAAGTCTGGCCTCAATATAACGTGGTGCCGCTGCCCGGTCCCCCGTTAAAACATTTCCCCAGTTTCCCTGGGTATCAATAAGCAATTCCTTTTGTCCAATCTGCACCATGGCATCGCCAATACTTGCATCACCGTGAGGATGGTACTGCATAGTATGTCCCACGATATTGGCTACTTTATTATAGCGGCCATCATCCAGGTCTTTCATAGAATGCATTATACGACGCTGCACGGGTTTGAAACCATCTTCAATAGCCGGAACAGCACGCTCCAGAATCACGTAAGAAGCATAATCCAGGAACCAGTCTTTATACATCCCGGTTACCTTAATTAATTCTTCCCTGGGTTGTTCAAATTCTTCCTGTGGGTTTCCTTCGGGGTTTTCTTCCATTAGGCGGTTGCTTTAGACTTCTCGAGAATTTTATCAAGGGAACTAAGCATTCCCTTTTTCTTTTTTCGAGTTAAAAAAGTGGTATTAAAGGTATATTTCTTATAGCCGCGTCTTCGGCGCGAGCTTATGTAAATTGTCAATGCTGAATAGAAAAAATAATCGCTGAACCTGTATTTTCCCAGTTTTCGCTTAGGAAATTCAGCCTTTTTCACGCGGTATTCCATAAACTTTGAAAAGAATACTCCGTTGTTTTTAAGATTAAGGGTTTCTCCATCGCTATCAAAATCGAAGGCCTGTCCTACCCTATGTACGTAAACTGCAAGAATCAGCACCACAATGTTTGGCACATAATGACTGAAATTTATAGGCTCATCAGATCCCATTAATTCCAGGTTCACAAAAATATTGGTCACAAAAATAGCAACCAATACAGTGTAAATGGAGGGGATTATTTTTATTTCGTTTTTATTGGTGAATCTCATACGCCCAGATCTTCGACTAAATCGAGTTCAACTTTGAGATTGTCAATAATGAATTCCTGCCTGTCTGGTGTATTCTTGCCCATATAGAAACCAAGCATTTCTTCAATGGACTTTTCCTTATCCAGCATTACGGGATCCAGGCGAATATCCTCACCTATAAAATATTTGAATTCATCGGGGGAGATCTCTCCTAATCCCTTAAACCTGGTTATCTCTACTTTGCCTTTTAGCTTTTCAATAGCCTGCCTTCTTTCGGTTTCACTGTAGCAATAGATCGTTTCCTTTTTATTTCTTACTCTGAAAAGCGGAGTTTGAAGAATATACAGGTGATTTTCTTTAATCAATTCAGGGAAAAACTGAAGAAAAAAGGTGATCAACAATAACCTGATGTGCATTCCATCAACATCGGCATCGGTGGCGATCACAATGTTGTTGTACCGAAGATCAGACAGAGACTCCTCGATATTTAAGGCTGCCTGTAAAAGATTAAATTCTTCGTTCTCGTAAACTATTTTTTTACTCAGGCCGTAGCTGTTGAGCGGTTTTCCTTTTAAACTGAAAACAGCCTGGGTTTCCACATTCCGGGATTTGGTAATAGATCCACTCGCCGAATCTCCCTCGGTGATAAAAAGTGTGGTTTCCAGGTAGCGTTCTTTTTTACTATCCCCTAAATGAATTCGGCAATCTCTTAGTTTTTTATTGTGCAGACTGGCTTTTTTCGCCCTGTCGCGAGCCAGTTTTCTTATTCCTGAAAGATCTTTCCGCTCTCTTTCAGCCTGTAAAATTTTTCGCTGAAGTTTATCGGCTGTTTCCTGATTTTTATGAAGATAATTATCCAGCTGGGTTTTGAGGAAATCATTAATATAGGTGCGAACGGTAGGTAATTTTCCGCCCATATCGGTAGAACCAAGCTTGGTTTTGGTCTGACTTTCAAAAACCGGTTCCATAACCTTAATACTTATCGCTGAAACTATAGATTTTCGAATATCACTGGCTTCGTAGTTCTTTCCGTAAAATTCCCTTATAGTTTTCACAATGGCTTCCCTGAAGGCAGACAAATGAGTTCCCCCCTGGGAGGTATTTTGTCCATTCACAAAAGTATGATATTCCTCGCTGTATTGGGTTCGGCTATGAGTTAGGGCAACTTCAATATCATTACCTCTAAGGTGAATGATTGGATATAAACGATCATCTTCATTTATACTATCGCTTAAGAGATCTTTCAATCCGTTTTCAGAATAAAATTTCTCGCCGTTAAAAATTATGGTCAGCCCCGGATTCAGGTAAACATAATTCTTAAGCATCTTTTCAATGTACTCGTTTCGGTATTTGAAGTGCTTAAAAATAACCTCATCGGGATTAAAGGTCACTTTGGTTCCGCGGCGACGGGAAGTCTCCTCCAGTAATTCCTCGTTCACCAGGTTTCCCTGCTCAAATTCAGCGGCTTTGGATTGGCCGTCCCGGGTTGATTCTACTCTAAAATAGGAAGAAAGTGCATTAACCGCTTTTGTACCTACTCCATTTAATCCTACCGATTTTTTGAAAGCGCGGGTATCGTATTTCCCTCCCGTATTCATCTTGGATACAACGTCAACAACTTTACCTAAGGGAATCCCTCTACCATAATCGCGAACAATTACACGCTGGTTTTGCACTGAGATATCAATGGTTTTCCCGGCTCCCATTACAAATTCGTCAATACAGTTGTCTATAACTTCCTTTAACAGAATGTAAATACCATCGTCGGCACTGGAACCATCGCCCAGTTTCCCGATGTACATCCCGGGACGCATCCTGATGTGTTCTTTCCAGTCTAACGACCTTATATTATCTTCGGTATATCTGGTTTCCTCACTCATAAGTAGAATTGGAGTTTGTGGCTAATATAACATATACCTTAAAAAGTTGAAACCCTTGCAGCACAAAGTAATTAACAAAGATTTAGGAACAATGTTAAAAGATTCTTCTAAAACCAGGTTGCCCAAACTCATCTTCAGAATCCTATAGCCTGGGTTATTCTTTTATATTCAGAATTAAATTTGATACTCCGAATAAAGACTCCAATGCCAGATTGAATTCAAACTTAAGTAAGGGACAGCCTTAAACGTTAAAACGGAAGTGCATTACATCGCCATCTTTCACGATATAATCTTTCCCCTCAACTCTCATTTTCCCGGCTTCTTTGACTTTCGCCTCGCTGCCATAGTGAACAAAATCATCATAAGCAATAACCTCAGCCCTGATAAAACCTTTTTCAAAATCGGTATGGATCACTCCGGCTGCCTGCGGAGCAGTGGCACCCTTAGGAAAAGTCCATGCTCTGACTTCTTTCACTCCGGCAGTAAAATAAGTTTCAAGATTCAGTAATTTATAGGCCCCACGAATTAATTTAGCAGCTCCAGCTTCGTCCAGACCAATATCCTGAAGAAACATTTGGCGTTCCTCATAGTCATCAAGCTCAGTAATATCTGCCTCGGTTCCAACGGCAAGCACAAGAACCTCAGCATCTTCTTCTTTCACGGCTTCTTTAACTCTTTCTACATGTTCATTTCCGGAAACTGCCGAACCTTCATCTACATTACAAACATACATAACCGGCTTGTCTGTGATGAATTGCAGCGGCTTTATAAAATCCTTACGCTCATCATCAGTAAAGGTAATTGCGCGAATAGATTTTCCCGCTTCAAGACCTTGTTTTACTTTAAGCAAAGCCGCTTCCTCTTTCTGAGCTTCTTTATTACCAGTCCTGGCAGCTCGTTTTACCTTTTCCAGTTTTTTCTCAGCTGTTTCAAGATCCTTAAGCTGAAGTTCCATATCTATGGTTTCTTTATCCCTGATAGGGTCTATAGAACCATCAACATGAACAATATTTTCATTTTCAAAACAACGCAGAACGTGGAGAATTGCATCTGTTTCACGAATATTCCCCAAAAATTGATTTCCCAAGCCTTCACCTTTACTGGCTCCTTTTACGAGACCGGCAATATCCACAATCTCCACGGTAGCAGGCACCACTCTTTCTGGATTGACAAGACTTTCCAGTTTTTCCAGTCTCGAATCAGGAACATTTACTACCCCTATGTTTGGCTCAATGGTACAGAACGGAAAGTTAGCACTTTGCGCTTTGGCATTGGATAAACAGTTAAAAAGGGTAGATTTTCCTACGTTTGGTAATCCTACAATTCCGGCTTTCATAAATTCAATTTTATGCTGAGTTTTAGCGGCTGCAAATGTAAGGATTAAGAACGATATTTTAATACCTGAAGACTAATTCTCCGGATTTCTTTCAATCGTGTATTTTAGGAAGTTTAACCAGGTTGATCCAGAAGTCTTCAATTTTTCCAATAGCTACCATGAAATCATTCAATTCTATTGGTTTTGTTATATAGCAATTAGCATAATTTTCATAGGATTTGTCAATATCATTCTGGGCCGAAGAAGTTGTAAGCATGATAACCGGAATACTTCTGAAAACATCGTGGGTTTTAATGTATTTTAATACTTCATGACCGTTTTTTCTTGGAAGGTTTACGTCAAGCAGGATAAGATCTGGTAATTTGGCATTTTTAAAATTCCCTTTTTTATTCAGAAAATCAATTGCTTCCTGGCCATCTCTGGCCACAGTTAATTTATTCATTATTTTCCCTTCCTCCAGGGCTTCAGTGGTAAGCAAAATATCTCCTTCATTATCTTCAACAAGCAAAATGTGAATAGAATTCATATGGTTGATTCAGATTAATTTGATAATAGCTTTTAAAAATATAAAAAACTCTGTAACTATAATTGTTTAACAATACTGAAATAAAATATGCTACCACTACCTTCTCTGGATTCCAGCCAGATTTTACCTCCCAGGTTCTCAATGATCTTTTTCGTTACTGCCAACCCCATGCCGGTGCCGGAGTATTTCTCCCTTTGATGTAAACGTTGAAAAATAATGAAGATCCTGTCAAAATATTCGGGATCTATGCCAATTCCATTATCTTTTATACTAAACACAAAATATTTGCTGGATTCTTCAACATTTATCTCAATTTCAGGAGGCAAAGTAGCTTTGCGGTATTTTATAGCGTTACTGATGAGATTTTGAAAAACCTGTCGAATCGGGGCTTTTGGAGCAACTATTTCCGGAAGATTACCGGTTTTAATTACCGCTCCAGAATCCTTAATTTCTTTTCGGTACAGGGTCTTCAGCTCCTCGATTATCTCATTAACATCTATATTTTCTTGTTTATCTTCACTTCTACCAACCCGGGAAAATTCTAAAAGATCAAGAATTATACTACGCATACGTTTAGCTCCGTCTACCGCAAAATGTATATATGTATGCGCTTTATCGTCCAGTTTATTCGAATATTTCTTTTCAAGTTGGGTAAGAAAGCTGGTTACCATTCTTAGTGGTTCCTGAAGATCATGAGAGGCTACGTAGGCAAACTGTTCTAATTCAGCATTTGAAATTTCAAGTTCTTTGGCATGTTTTTTCAAGTCTTCATTCAGAGATTTAAGAGAGCTTTCATAATCCTTGGATTTTGAAATATCCTGCATCGCTCCTACCGCTCTTATTGCCTTCCCGGATTTATCTCTAACTATATAACCTCTATCATATACATACTTATATTCTCCCTGAGCGGTAGCGAATCGATATTCTGATTCCCATTTTCTTTCCTTTCCTGCAATTGCATTTTTAAGGCTATTCCTGGCAACATTAAGATCCTCAGGATGAATATTATCAGACCATAAATTTAGTGCTGTAGTTAATTGTGAAAGCTTATAGCCAAAAAGGGTCTCAAAACCTTCGCCCCAATATACTTCGTCTTTTTCAAGGTCCCAATCCCAGATTGCATCAGAAGTAGCCTTGGTTAGGTATTTAAACCTTTCATTACTCATATAAAGCTCTTTTTCAAACTCATATAGATCGGTTACATCTCTTAATACCCCTATCATTCTATAAGCAACCCCAGCCCTATCTCGTAAAATATAGCCGTTTTCTACAACCCTGATATATTCTCCTTTAATATTCCTGAACCTATATTTTATCTGCCATTTTTTCTTCTTTTGATCAGAAAGATGACGCTCCAGACTTTTTTGTGTTTCTTCAAGGTCTTCAGGATGCACTTTTTCACTCCATTTTTCTATTGGAAATGCGTTATTTTCTACATCATAACCAAAGAGCTTTGTAAATCCTACCCCCCATTTAATATCGTTATTTTGAATATCCCAATCGTAAATGGCATCTCTTGTGGCTTTATTTACAAATTTATACCGCTGATTACTTTGGGTTAAAGCCTCTTCTTTTTGTTTAAATTCAGTAATTAACTGAAGTAATCCTATGGTTCTGTTTATAGTATTTCCCGGAAGTGGGTTTTCTCTTTTTCCGTTTTTGACATATACAGATAAAATACCCAGTAATTCACCTGATGAAGAGAGTACAGGATAGCTCAAGACTGAAGAAATATGATAATCCTTCATAAGGCGAGACAATTCTGAATCTTCCGGCCACTCGTTAATTTCTACCGGAGATTTTTCTCTAATCATTTTTTTGATAAATGCTTCACTAAAAGCATTTTTTTCAATCTCCTCTACTAAATCCCCGGGCAATCCGGCAGCTATCCATTTAATAAATTTCGTGCCTTCCAACTTCCAAATTGCCATTTGGATACTTTTTTGTGAATTTTCTATTTCCTGTAGATAATATTCAAGGATATCATCCAGGGATAATTCTTTCTGAAAATTCATCTCCAAAACTACCTTCTCCAGGTGTTCCAGGTCCTGAAAATATTTTTTTTCGGTGACATCCCGGGAGTTAGCAACAATTCCCTGTATCGCAGGATCATCCATTAAATTTGTCACCGTAGTTTCAACCCAGCGCCATCCTCCTTCTTTATGTTTAAATCTAAAAGGTGCAACATTAAATCTCTTTTCATTTTCCAGTCTACCAAAATTCTCCTGAACACGCTCCAGGTCTTCAGGATGAATGAAATCCCAGGCAATTCTATCATAAAAATCTTCAGGTTCAAAGCCCAAGATATTTATAGAAGTTGGACTGGCATATAAATAACTTCCGGTTTCATCCAATACGGCAATTAAGTCGCCGCCATCCTGCACCAATCCCCGAAATCTTTGCTCACTAAGTCTTAATTGCTGTTCTGCTTCTTTCCTCTCGCGACTATCCCGGGCAATGGCATATATCAATTCATCTTTTTCATCCCAACTAGCCGACCAGGTCAAGGGTATAATTTCCCCCGATTTAGCTACATAACGGTTTTCGAAATTCGTCATCGGTTGCCCTTCCATAATCGCTTTACTCGCAGCTTTAGTCTTCTCTTTATCTTCAGAAAAAACCAGGTTCATAAGAGGCATCCCCTCTAATTCGGTAGTAGAGTACCCCCACAATCTGGAAGCCGCAGCGCTAACTTTTATAAATAGTCCTTCTTTATCTATTATAGAAATAACATCCAGAGATTGGTCCATTATCCTGCTTAGTCGCAGACGATTTTCTTCCAGAGCATTCTCGGCGTCCTTTTTGGCCAGTTGTTCTTCTTTTTCAGCCGTGATATCAAGGATTACCGAATCCCAGATTATACTGCCATCACTTAATCTTTCTGGAGTGCCAATTCCGCGGTTCCATCTTAGGCTACCATCAGGATGGTTTAAACGCCATTCATGTCGCCATTCTGAGAGATTTTCAGCGGATTTCTGAATGCTTTTCATAAGGTCTTGAAAGTCTTCTTTCCAGAAAAGATTCCAGACCATATCATTATCCCGGGCAGCTTCATCAGCAGAAAGACCCCAAAGTTTTTCAGCTCCTTTACTTACATACATTAATCTATCACTTCCATCAGGAAAGAGTTTATAACGAAAAACTACCCCTGGGATATTATTATTGATGTTTTCAAGACGTTGTTCCGTTATTTTCCGGGCGGTAATATCCTGGGTTGCGCCGTAGACTCTGGTACATACCCCATCCATAAACTCAGGGCGACCAGTGGCCCGCACCCATTTTTCATTTCCTTTTGCTGTGATTATTTCTAATTCCAGATCAAAAGGTTCAGCCATTTCGATCGCCTTATTTACTGCATTTGAAATTATATCTTTATCCTCCTGGTTTTTATAAAAATCGATGGACTTACTTAATTTTGGGTTATAATCTGGAGTAACTTCATGAATGCTTTTAACCACCTTGTTCCAGCGTAAAGCATTTTTTACCAGGTCAAGTTCCCAGCTACCAATCTTAGCAACTTCCTGGGTTTCTCTTAAAAATTTTTGATTTTCCGTAAAGGATGAAAGAGCTATTTCCTCTCGTTTCTTAGAAGTTTCTTCCTCTGTAACATCCTTAATGCAATGAAGAATATATTCTACCTGTCCATTTTCATCTAATACAGGGATATTTTGATTATCCCAGAACCTCATTTCCCATTCCCCTGTTTCTTCGTTTAAAAGATCATAATGAATGCGCTCCATTTTTTGGGGCTCACCTGAATTGAGTGTTTTGTTAATAGAATCTTTTAGAAGAACGTTAAATCCACTATCTATTTTTTCATTACGATTAAAAGCTTCCAAAAGCTCCAGCCCAATTAAGGAGTCCTTCTTAATTCCTGTTGTTTCCTCATAAAGCTTATTAACATCAATAATGCTTATGGAATCTGTTGAAGTATCTAATAAAAGACAGGGAAAAGGGAAAACACTAAAAAGGTTCTTGTAATTTAGGATCATAGAAAAATATAATGAGGCTTTTCAAATATAGAAAAATTCAAATGGAATGTTAAAACACTAAAAAGGATTTCAGTTTAATCAAAAAAAATCCCGATTCAAAGAATCGGGATCATACAATTTTATAAAAAGTCCAGGTTATGCATCCCGGTGCATAAACTTCTGTTTTGCCAGTAATTCCTCTTCAGATTCAACGTGATCCTCATCAGGCACGCAGCAATCTACCGGACATACAGCTGCACATTGGGGTTCCTCATGGAATCCCTGGCATTCTGTACACTTGTCAGGAACAATGTAATAGATCTCATCGCTAATTGGTTCCTGGGGTTCTTCAGCATTCACCTGTTTCCCGTTTGGTAATACTACCTCGCCATCCAGGTCGGTTCCGTCTGCGTAACGCCAGTCATCGGCGCCTTCATATATTGCGGTATTGGGACACTCCGGTTCGCAAGCCCCGCAGTTTATACATTCGTCTGTGATTATAATTGCCATAGCTTCTTTTATTAGTAAATTTAAGGTCTGAATTAAAACCGAAACTCTCCTTATTTTTCAAGGAATCTTAGGAGTTTGTGGGTTGAAGTTTTAATTTCGCCGCTACAAATTTAAAACCAATCGCACTCATAACCAAATATGGCAATGACTATCGAAGACCGCAAAACACATTTTATCAAACTTGGTGAATTCCTGGCAAATTTTAAAAGAAATTCTCAAAAAATTCCGAGCCTTGGAAACAAGGATTTAAAATTCTTTAAAGAACTCAATGAAAAAATTGATGCTGCGGTTCACTATAACGGATGGTTTACCAGGGAAAATGTTGTGTTTTCTTTGCAGCAATGGAGTGAAGCGCTCTCCAAAAAAAACTTAGACCAATGGTTAGAACGTTATGATCTTTCTGAAAAAGAATCAAAAACCATTGGAATTATCATGGCCGGAAATATTCCACTTGTTGGTTTTCATGATTTCATTTCAGTATTACTTGCAGGACATAAAGTAGTAGCTAAATTATCCAGCAACGATAAACAACTGCTTCCCGTCATCGCCCGTTATCTCATCCACCTTGATTCTGAATATCAGAACAGAATAAGTTTTACAGAAGACAGACTGAAAGGTTTCGATGCAGTGATTGCCACAGGAAGTGATAACACGGCCCGATATTTTGAATATTATTTCTCAAAGGTGCCCAGCATAATTCGTAAAAATCGAAACTCTGTAGCGGTTTTAACCGGCAGGGAAACGCCTGAAGAGCTTGAAGCCCTCGGGGAAGATATTTTCAGGTATTACGGCCTCGGGTGCCGCAATGTTTCTAAACTCTTTGTTCCAGAAAACTATGATTTTGATGCTTTCTTTAAAGCAATGTATAAATGGAACCCCATAATTAACCAGGCTAAATACGCTAATAATTACGATTATAATAAGGCTGTTTATCTAATGAGTAACTTCAAACTCCTGGAAAATGGTTTTTTAATTCTAAAAGAAGATCGCGGCTATAGTTCCCCTATCGCTACTGTATTCTATGAAACTTATAAAGATTCAGAAGAGCTGAATGAACATTTACAAAATGAGAAAGACAAGTTACAATGTATAGTAAAGAAAAATCCCGGAATTAACGAAGTTAGTTTCGGTGAAACTCAAAAACCACAACTCTGGGACTACGCAGATAACATAGACACGATGGAATTTCTGCTTAAGATTTAATTTTTCAGGAATTATTATCTTAGTAGAAATATATCTAACCATATCATTCTTAAATTATGAAAAAACACAACTTTAGTGCAGGTCCTTGCATCCTTCCGCAGGAGGTATTTCAGGAAGCTTCTCAAGCAATTCTGGATTTCAATAACTCCGGTTTATCCATCTTAGAAATTTCTCACCGTAGCCCCGATTTCGTTTCGGTGATGGAAGAAGCAAGAAGTCTCTCTTTAAAACTTCTCGGGCTTGAGAATAAAGGTTACCAGGCTCTTTTTCTTCAAGGTGGAGCAAGTATGCAATTTTTAATGGCTGCGTATAATTTACTGGAAAAAAAAGCTGCCTACTTAAATACAGGTACCTGGGCTACTAAAGCAATTAAGGAAGCAAGGATGTTTGGAGAAGTTGTGGAGGTGGCTTCCTCTAAGGATAAAAATTTCAATTACATTCCAAAAGATTATTCCGTTCCTACTGATGCTGATTACTTTCACTGCACCAGTAACAATACTATTTTCGGCACTCAAATGAAGGAATTTCCTTCCGTGGAGATTCCGTTAGTATGCGATATGAGCAGCGATATTTTTTCAAGGCAAATGGATTTTTCAAAATTTGATTTGATTTATGCAGGTGCCCAAAAAAATATGGGGCCGGCCGGGACAACACTGGTTATAATAAAAGACGATATTTTAGGAAAGGTTTCCAGGGAAATTCCATCCATGCTGAATTATAAAACACATATTGAAAAAGACAGCATGTTTAATACTCCTGCCGTTTACGCTGTATACGTATCCTTATTAACAATGCGTTGGATGGATAAAAAAGGTGGTGTTAAAGCAATGGAAGAACTCAACAACAAAAAGGCAGAAATGTTGTATTCTGAAATTGACAGAAATGAACTTTTTAAAGCTTATGCGGCAAAAGAAGATCGGTCTTTTATGAATGTTACCTTTAACCTTACCGATGAAGGTCTGAAAAGCAAATTTGATGATCTCTGGAAATCGGCTGAAATCAACGGATTAAATGGTCATCGAAGCGTTGGTGGCTACCGTGCATCAATGTATAACGCCTTACCTCCTCTTAGCGTAACAACCTTGGTCGAGGCAATGCAGGAACTGGAAAGAAAAGCCTGATCTACCATTAGTATAAGAAAATAATAACCCAAACAAATAGAATTTTATATGAAAATATTGGCCAATGATGGCATTTCGCAAAGCGGAGCCAAAGCCCTTAAAGATGCCGGGTTTGATTTAATCTCGGTTAAAGTGGCCCAGGACCAGTTAGAAGATTATATCAATAAAAATAATATCGAGGGAATTCTTGTTCGTAGCAATACCAAAATCAGGAAAGCACTTATAGATGCCTGTACCAATTTAAAGTTCATCGGAAGAGGTGGCGTTGGCATGGATAATATTGACGTGGAGTATGCCAGGTCTAAAGGATTGCATGTTTTTAATACCCCGGCAGCATCAGCGGCTTCGGTAGCAGAGCTTACTTTCGCCCATTTATTCAGTGGAGTAAGACAGCTCTATAATGCTAATCGCAATATGCCACTGGAAGGTGACACCATGTTTTCGGAATTAAAAAAGGCCTATTCGAAAGGTTATGAACTAAGAGGAAAAACCCTGGGAATAATAGGTTTTGGAAGAATCGGCCGCGAAGTCGCTAAACTTGCCCTTGGTGTTGGCATGAAGGTTATTGCCAGTGATAAAGAAGTTGGAGAAGCAATTATAGAGTTGGAATTTTATAATCATCAAAGCATAAAGATTCCCATTAAAACTGAGCCTGTAGAAGATCTTATTAAACATTCAGATTATATCACTCTTCACGTACCTGCTCAATCCAAAGCCCTAATTGGAAAGAAAGAGTTTGACTCCATGAAACCAGGTGTTGGCATTATCAATACGGCCCGTGGTGGCGTAATTGATGAGGAAGCACTAATGGAAGCAATAGAATCTGGAAAAGTAGCTTTTGCGGGACTGGATACTTTCAAGGACGAACCAAAACCTGCAATTAAATTGCTAATGAATGAAAATGTTTCGCTTAGCCCTCACATTGGTGCAGCAACAATAGAAGCTCAGGAAAGGATCGGGCAGGAATTGGCTTCAGAGATTATTTCTAAATTTAAGCCTTAAGCTACCATTTTATATTTATGCTTAACTTTTATCGCTAAGAATACAAAAAAACCGTAATTTCAGTAAATAAATGGCTGGAGTTATGGTTTTTAAATCTTAGCCTTTGATTTGGATTGAATTTTGGTGATTAATTTTAACCATTTAGTGCATATAAACACCTCACCAGAAAGCAGTAAGTAAAATATAAACCATGAAAAATATTTTTTACATATTGATCTTAGGATTGATGATTTACAGTTGTGGCACCCAGGATCGAAATCTCAGGTCAGACAGTGTAGCAAATGCTGAAAACGATACCGTGCGTATAGCCAATGATAGCCTGGAATATGAGATCATTATCATAGAACCCGGGTTCAATCTTTTTATTAATAGTATTGCCAGACCTGAAGGTTATTACTCTCAGAGTTATTTAGAAAATAAAAACCGCTTCCTGGTGCAGGAATATAACCAGCGAGTAAGAAATCCGCAGCGATATAATCCAAATCTTTATATTCAGGAGATAAATTACGATAATAATATAGATTACGGCTATGAGGTGAATTATCTTTTATATAATTATTTTGTGTATTTAAGTCGCCAGTATAACCAACGTTTTTCAGTGCCTACCCGCATTTAAATATTGTTCAGTATTGAAGTAAGAAAGCTTTTAATATATTTGCCACATGAAGAAATTAAAAAAGCGTTGGGGTATTAATTCCAATTGGCAAATTCTAATAATCTTTATAGTTTTTGCCATTACAGGATCCAGTGCAGCAAAATTGGCCGGTCCTGTTACCGATTTTATAGGTCTATCTTCAGATTCTACCCATTGGATCATTTATTGGGGTGCCAGGTTAATTTTGATTTTTCCAATATACCAGGTTTTACTGGTGAGCTTCGGTTGGCTATTTGGTCAATTTGATTTTTTCTGGGCCTTCGAAAAGAAAATGCTAACCCGAATGGGCTTTGCCAAAATTTTTCAGAATTAAATTGAAATTTTTAAAAAACATATTTTCTGTATTGGCGGTGGTCATATTTTTGGCGCCAACTGCGATAAACTTTGCTCATCTCTTTAGCAAACATACTCACGAGGTTTGCGAACACTATGCAGAAGAACATTTCCACACTAAAAATCTGGAGTGTGAATTAGACCAGTTTCAGAAGAATCCTGCTCTTGTTTTTATTTTTCCTGAATTTGTTCCTGCAATCCAGTTATCTGAAAAAGAGGAACTCCCAGATTATTACCAATTTTTAAGTGATCATATAAAGCTTCCTTTTGAGCTACGAGGTCCTCCCCTCGCCTGAGACTATTTCGTAATTATCTAGTATCAGTATCACCTTAAAAAAATTATATGAAAACCAAAATTTTCTTTTTGCTGTTTTTGGCAGTAAATTCCATTCTATACGCTCAAAATAATATCGAAGGCACAATAACAGATCTTGCTAGCGATGAACCAATATTTGGAGCTACTGTATACCTTCCCGGCCTGGAAAAGGGCGTTTTAACAGATTTAGACGGGAAATTCAGCTTTAAAAACCTTCCTAACGGAAATCATAAGATTGTGGTATCTTCTGTGGGATACAGTACCTATTCAGGAGAAATAAAAATACCAACTTCAGCAAGTTTTGATCTGGGACTAAAACCTTCAGCAATAGAAATGGAGGAGGTAATAGTTTCAACACCATTTCATCAATTGCAAAGCGATAATGTGATGCGGGTCTCCCGGGAAAACGTTTCTACGCTTAACCGCAAAGGAGCTGTAACCCTTACTGATGGAATCTCTATGATAGAAGGTGTAGAAAGTCTTACCACCGGCTTAGGCATTGGGAAACCGGTAATTCGGGGTTTAAGCTCGAATAGAGTTTTGGTCTATACCCAGGGAGTGAGACTGGAAAACCAGCAATATGGCGACGAGCATGGTTTAGGTATTAGCTCTAAAGGAATTGAAAGCGTAGAGGTCATAAAAGGTCCTGCTTCTCTTCTCTACGGAAGCGATGCCATTGGAGGAGTTTTATACCTTAATCCTGAACGCTTTGCATCTGCCAACAATACCAAAGCTGAACTAGATGGTAATTATTTCAGTAATACAAATGGTTATCAGGGAAGCGCCATGGCAGCAACTTCCGGAGAAAAATTGAAATTTATTGCGCGAGGAAGCTATGCCGCCCATAGCGACTATGAAACCGGAGATGGAGAACGAGTAACCAATACCCGTTTTAACGAAAAGGACTTTAAAACAGGTATAGGTTACCAGGATCAAAAATATAAAGGAGATCTGCGCTATAACTATAACCGATCTAATATTGGAATTCCCGAAGAAATGGGCATCCAGAGTACAGATAAAGACCCGTTATTACCATATCAGGAGATAGATAACCACATCCTTAGTCTGGACAATAAATTTTACTTTAAAAATTCAAGCCTGGACCTTAAGGTTGGTTACCAATTTAATAACCGACGGGAATTTGAAGAGGAGCATGAAGATGATGACCATGAAGAAGAAGAAGAAGTAGAACACGAGGAGGAAGAAGAACACGATGACGAGCATCCTGCACTGGAAATGCATCTTGAGACCCTTAATTACAACCTGAAATATAATTTTCCAAGATCTGGAAAATTTGAAACTATTGCGGGGATCCAGGGAATGTACCAAACCAACACCAATTTAGGCGAAGAGATCTTAATTCCGGATGCAAAGACTACCGACATTGGGATATTTGCTACTTCTCACCTTCATTTCGAAAAATGGGATTTTCAAGGAGGTTTGCGTTATGATTTCAGGAATCTGGAAAGTTCAGAATATGGTCATGACCTTGACGAGGACTTCATTCCAGCCCTGAACCGTAACTTCAACAGTATTAACGGTGCATTAGGAGCAAAATTTGATATTTCTGAAAGCCTTAATGCCAGATTGAATCTTGCAAGTGGATTTCGTGCACCAAACCTTGCCGAACTTACTTCTGATGGGGCTCATCACGGCGCCAACAGGTATGAAATTGGAGATGCTAATTTATCGAATGAACAAAACCTGCAGATTGATCTTTCTTTAGAATTTAGGAATGAACATGTTGAAACCTATGTAAACGTGTTCCAGAATAGCATAAACGATTATATATATATCAATCCTACCGGAGAGGTAATCGGAGATAATCTTGTATTTCAATACACGCAAAATAATGCCAGTTTGTATGGTGGTGAAATTGGAGCTCATATTCATCCTCACCCATTGGATTGGCTACATTGGGAAACCGGTTTCGAAATGGTTCGTGGAGAACTTGAAAATGGAGAAGACCTCCCCTTAATTCCAGCGAATTCCCTCAACAATACTTTCAGGATTGAGCTGGAAGGAGAACTTGTTAGGAAAAAATATGCATTCTTAAGGTTGCAAAATGTTTTCGACCAGGACAGGATTAGCGATTTTGAAACCCGCACCGGAGGTTACAGTTTACTTGGTGCCGGCTTTGGTGGTACTTTTGATCTCAATGGTTCAGAACTTCAGTTTACTCTTAATGGTAATAATCTTTTAAACAAAACTTATATCTCACATTTATCTCGCCTAAAACCGGATAATATTGGCAATATTGGCAGAAATATTTCTTTTTCTTTACAATGGTTTCTCAAGTAAAAAAGAGGTTTATATAAAAGTAAAAGTCGGGAATTCCCGACTTTTACTTTTATATAATTCTTTAAGAAAATTTAAGATCTAATTCTTATAGGGCGTAATTCACCCGGTTTTTCTTTATTCCAAACATAGGTATATAACCACATAAGAGTGAATGTTGGAATTATATCAGTGCCCGGCAGGATCTCTTCAATAAATAGAATTGCTGAAGCTATTTTACCTTTTTTTCCGGGATACATTTTTTGAAGGGTTTTAGCAGCGTATGGTGCCCATAGAATATCTAAAAATGGGCCTACAACAGGTATACCTAAAGTAGCCATACCAACAACATCATACGCGAGTCCTTTTATAAGTAATTTATTTTTCGATTCTTCCATTAGTTATAGTTTTACCTGTTAAATATAACAAATAAGGTGCCAGAGTTAGGCATAGCAGGTCTTCCCAACTAACTCCCTGATTTGAGCTTCTCAGAAAACGAATTCCTTAATTTTTCAATTTTAGGATCGATGATATATTGGCAATAAGCTTGTTGCCGGTGTTGATTATAATAATCTTTATGTTCCTCTTCTGCAGGGAAAAAATTTGATACCGGAGTGATTTCAGTAACAATCTTATTCTCAAAAACATTCTCTTTCTCCAACTCATCAATAACTTCATGAGCTGTAATCTTCTGCTCTTCGGAATGATAAAATACAGCACTTCTATACTGAGTCCCTACATCGTTCTGTTGTCTATTCAAGGTAGTGGGATCGTGGGTGCCAAAAAAGATCAGCAATAATTCTCTGAAACTCACTTCCCCGGGATCAAAACTTATCTGGATGGCTTCAGCATGACCGGTCCTGCCGGTAATGATCTCTCTATAAGCCGGGTTTTTAATATTTCCTCCGGTAAATCCGGGAATTACAGTTTCCACGCCCTTTATTCGCTGAAAAACAGCTTCGGTACACCAGAAACATCCTCCAGCTAATGTAGCAGTTTCTAAACTTTTCTTTTCCATAGTTTATAAAGATAAAAACAGACTTCAGATTTAGCTTACTAAGCACGGAAAATAATCTCAAATTAACTAGAAATTGGCTAATATTGTAAAGGCTTTTATGAAACGTATAACAGTAATAAAAACCAGTCCTAATTACCATAAATATCAATTGATGCCCAATCGTTTTTTTATATTAATATTTATTCTATTCACTCACACTTTTTTTGCTCAAATAGAGGAAATTGAAATAGAAGATCGTAAAACCTATGAGATCACTCGAATAACTGATGCCCCCAAAATAGATGGCGATCTTTCTGATAAAACATGGAACGACTTGCCCGTAGCTTCAAATTTTGTGATGTTTGAACCAGGCGATGGAGATCCTATTCCGGAATCATACGCCACCGAAGTTAAAATTGCTTATGATGATGAAGCAATTTATATTGGAGCTTCTATGAAGTCTGGAGAGCCAGAAAAAACTGTAAAGCAATTTACTCAACGGGATAACATAGGATTATCTGAATATTTTCAGATGGATATTAATCCTTATGATGATGGTGAGAATCAAACCCGCTTTATTGTAACAACCTCGGGGACCATAATTGATGGAAAAGCCAATGGCGATTCCGAGGATTACACTTTTAATACCGTCTGGGAGGCAGAGGTCTTGCACGATGAAACAGGGTGGTATGCCGAAATTAAGATCCCCTATTCTGCCCTAAGGTTTCCCAAAAAAGAACAGCAATCCTGGGCTTTTCAATTTTTCAGGTCTATAACTCACCTTAATGAAACTTACACCTGGAATTATATTGATAAATCTGTGGGGAAAACCAGTCAATATACCGGTTTGATAACGGGTATCGAAAACATTGATCCACCTATTAGACTTAGCCTTTACCCCTATGCTTCAGCCGAGATCCAACAGTATGATGATCGCACTGAAACCGCTTTGAGTGCCGGTTTGGACATTAAGTACGGGTTAAATGACGCCTTTACTCTGGATGCAACGCTAGTACCTGATTTCGGGCAGGCAGCCTTCGATGATGTTGAACTGAATCTCACTCCCTTCGAACAACAATTTGGTGAAAACCGAGCCTTTTTTACAGAGGGCACTGAACTTTTTACAAAAGGTGATCTTTTCTATTCCCGGAGAGTGGGAGATGCACCAACCGGATATAGATCAGCTTCAACATACCGCAGGACTAATGAAGTGATTGAAGAAAATCCGGAACGCGCAGATCTCTTAAATGCCTTTAAGATATCTGGCCGTACTGAAGATAATCTCGGAATTGGTTTTTTTAATGCCATTACCAGTGAAATGAAAGCTATTTTCCGGGATACCATTACCGGTGATACACGTACCAGAGTCACAGAACCATTTGCGAATTATAATATACTGGTACTTGACCAGCAGTTTAACCAGAATTCTTCTATTAGCTTAATAAACACTAATGTGACTCGCGAAGGTCATTACAGAGATGCTAATGTAAGCGGGTTTTTGTTTGATGTCTACAATAAGGCAAATTCTTTCAATTTTGAAGGGGATGCAAAAATGAGCCAGGTGAATGCAACCGGTAATACTGTTGCCGGGTTTGCTTCAAAATTTTCGGTAAATCGAACAAAAGGCAATTTTCGTTATGGCGTAAGCCACAGGTTTGCTAACGAAACCTATGATATTAACGATTTAGGGATAAACTTCACCAATAATTACAACAACTTTTTCTGGAGTACATCTTATCAGATCTTTGAACCCACCGAGCGGTTTAACAGTTACCGAATTCAGGTTTACGGGAATCATCGGCGGAGGTACCGTCCCGATATGGCTGTAGGTACAGGTATTGGCGGAAGCTTTTTTGCAGTGACCCGGGAGCGCTTTGCTTTTGGTGGTAATCTGGATGTTAATTCTAAATTTCGTGATTTCTTTGAAGCTCGCAAGGAAGGCTTGTTCATTAACTACAACGAAAGTATTAATAGCCAGTTGTGGGTTTCTTCAGATTACAGAAAGACTTTTGCGTATGATATTCGCCTTCGTTATGGAAAGTATATTAATTCCTCTCAGGAAGAGTATAGGCTACGCTTAAGTCCACGAGTAAGGTTTTCTGATAAATTTGATGTTATATATTCTTTTAACTATTCCCTTGAGAAAAACAGGTCAAGTTTTGTTGACTTTTCAGACAGAGATATCATATTTGGAAAAAGAGATATGGAAAGTATTGAAAACTCAATTAAAGCCAGTTATAATTTTAATACAAATCAAGGCTTAGATTTAAGTTTCAGAAATTTCTGGTCCACTGCTCATTTCACCGAAGATGCTTATTCGGTTCTAAAGGAAAATGGAGAGTTAGATCCCAGATCATATCCGGTTAACCAGCAAAACAACCCAAACCGAAATTTTAATATATGGAACCTTGACCTGAGCTATAGCTGGACATTTGCACCGGGAAGCCAGGCGATCCTGCTGTATAGAAATTCCATATTTAACCAGGATAAATTAAGCCTATTGAATTACCGTTACAGTCTTGAAAATTTATTCAACCAACCTATAAAACAGGTTTTGAGTCTTAGAATTGTTTATTTTATAGATTATAATAACCTTAATAATATCTTTGATAGCTAATCTTGGGGATTCTGCCTAATTTGGCTACTTTTCCGCATTCTTAGCGCCTTAAATATGATAACTGCTCAAAACATTCATAAATACTACGGAGATCTTCATGTTCTGAAAGGAGTGAATTTACACATTAAACGCAGTGAGATCGTATCTATAGTAGGAGCTTCAGGAGCCGGGAAAACCACCCTGCTTCAAATTCTTGGAACTCTCGATAATCCTGAAAAAAACCAGGCTTCAGAATTAAAAATCAACGAAACCAATATTTATGGGCTTTCTTCCAGAGAGCTGTCCAGGTTTCGTAATAAGCATATTGGATTTATCTTTCAATTTCATCAGCTGCTTCCCGAGTTTTCTGCCCTGGAAAATATTTGTATTCCGGCTTTTATTCAGAATAAATCCAAAGCTGAAGCCGAAAAACGGGCTCATGAACTTCTTGGTTTCCTTGGCTTAGAAAACCGGGCAAACCATAAACCTTCAGAATTAAGTGGTGGGGAACAACAACGCATTGCCGTAGCAAGGGCCCTGGTGAATAATCCTGCTGTTATTTTCGCCGATGAACCTTCCGGAAATTTAGACAGTGAATCTGCTGAAAATCTACATAAATTGTTTTTCCGACTTAGAGAAGAATTTCAGCAAACCTTTGTGATCGTTACCCATAATGAAGAATTAGCCAATATGGCCGATAGGAAACTCACTATGGTTGATGGGGAAATTATCTAAGATAAACTCACTTGAACAAAAAAGAACTCAAATCTTATCTGGACTTCAAAGTTGAACAATACAACACCCTACATTTTATTGAAGCCGACCCTATTCAGATCCCACATCAATTCGGCAAAAAACAAGATATTGAGATAGCAGGATTTTTAACGGCAACTATTGCCTGGGGGAATAGAAAAAGCATTCTCAAGAACGCTGATAAAATGATGGAGTTTCTGGAAAGGTCTCCCTATGATTTTATCCTGAACCACTCCCCTGCCGATCTGGAGCCTTTAAACGCTTTTGTTCATAGAACTTTTAACGGGATGGACTTTCAATACTTCATTACGGCCCTAAAAAATATCTATTTAAACCACGGCGGAATTGAAGGCATTTTTAATAAATATGCCGAAGATACCTCGCTGCAACCGGCTATTCACCATTTCAAACAGACCTTTTTTGAGTTGCCCCATGCCAGGCGCACAGAAAAACACGTAAGCGATCCCCTGAAAAATTCGGCGGCAAAACGGCTTAATATGTATTTAAGGTGGATGGTGCGAAAAGACGCTTCAGGAGTGGATTTTGGGATCTGGGAGGATTTAAAGCCTCATCAATTAAGTTGTCCGTTGGATGTTCACTCAGGCAATGTAGCCCGAAAATTAAAACTGCTGAAACGAAAGTCAAACGATGCTAAGGCTCTTACTGAACTCGATAATTCCCTTCGTAAAATGGACCCGGTGGATCCCGTAAAATACGATTTTGCCTTGTTTGGAATAGGGGTTAATGAAGATCTTTAAAGTTTTTAGCTTACCTGGATGGACTGGAAACCACATCATCCCAGGTCCAGCCGTCATTTATAATAATATGATATAAAGTTTTTCTTCGGGATTCCATATTTTCGAGAACTTCCCGAGTAAATCTGTTGTTTCCGAAACGATCGCGGTCTAGTGAATTCTGGTATTCAAATACCGGACTTTTAGTAGCCTCCATTCTTACTTCACCTGTAATTTCCTGTAAATAGGCATCAAGACTAGAAGTAAAATTGTACCCCACATAGTATATTTTCCCTATCCAGTTTGCAGGTTCTCCGAAAGAAATGTCTACCACCCTCATCCGTAAGGTAAATCAAACTATAGCCCAGCCAGAGCGTGCCCACCTAACATACAAAAAACAACAACACCAGAATACTTACCTCTACTCAAACGTACTGGAGAATTAATATTAAAATTTTTTAATTTTATTTTAACAGAATTAAATTTTTTTTGTTAATTTAGGTTAACTCTTTTCTTATGATCAAAACAAAGGACACAGAAAAAATTAAGATGATCAAACCAGCGGTACTGCAAAATGAACTTGATCGATTGGCTTCTCTAAAAGATGCCCAGATTTTTAATACCCCACCTGAAGCTGAATTTGATTCCATAACCAAACTTGCCAGTTTTATTTGTAAGACTCCTATATCATTGATTTCTCTGGTTGGAGAAAGTGAACAGTACTTCAAATCCAAATACGGAACAGAAATATGTGGTTCCAAACGGGATATTTCTTTTTGCGCTCATGCAATTCTGAAACCCAAACAGCTGATGGAAGTTAGGGATACACGGAAAGACGAGCGATTTAAGGATAACCCCTTTACTTTGGATAAAGATAATCCCATCCTTTTCTATGCAGGCATGCCTCTTTTAGATAAACAAGGCTTGCCTTTAGGTACACTATGCGTTTTAGATAAAAAACCCAATAAACTCAATAAAGAGCAAAAGATTGCACTTAAGGCCCTGGCAAAACATGTGGAGGTTTTATTCGAGCTAAGAAGGAAGAACATCCACCTCGAACAAATAAAGCAGGAATTAAAGGAACATAATAAAGCGCTAAAGGATTTTGCAGGGGTGGTTTCTCATGATATGAAGATGCCGCTCGCCAATATGGTCATTACAGCCGATATCCTGAAAAGTAAGTACGGAGATAAACTTGGGGAAGAAGGACGAAAATACCTAAAAAACCTAAAAAGCGCCGGACTTAATTTAAGCGACTACATTAATAGCTTGTTAAACCATTACGAAAGTAATGATACTTCAGAACTAAAAAAGTATGAATTTGATCTTCATCATCTGCTGGAGGAAATAATTGACCTCTTTAATATAACTGATAATGTAGAAATAAATCTGCCAAGTGAGAATATTATCATTAAAACGAACCGGGCAGCTTTGGAACAAGTTTTTTTAAATCTGTTAAGCAACAGCCTTAAATATAATTCCAAAGAAACAATTATAATTGATATTGACTTCAAAGAAACACCGGATTTTTATTATTTCAGTGTTAGCGACAACGGAATTGGAATTCCCCAGGACCAACAAGAAGATATTTTCGAGATGTTCGCAACCTTAGCAGTTACTGATAGAAAAGGTAATAGAGGCAACGGTATTGGACTTTCTACAGTTAAGAAATTAGTTAAAGATTTGGGTGGAAATATAAAATTAAATTCTAAACCGGGGCAAGGAACGCAGTTTACCTTTTCGGTTAAACGCAACTTCTAAAACAACGTTGCCCGAGTCTTTTTTTGTTGCATAATTTTAATATATTGTAGGAAAGCATCTTGGGGTATGCAACAAAAACAAATAACATTTAATGAAAAATTGCGGCGGGCAGCCTTAGCGCAGTATGCCATTTTCAAGTCGGGTCCTGATAAGGATTATGACCAGCTGACTTTCCTTGCAGCTGAAATTTGTGAAGTTCCTGTCGCTAAAATAAATATTATTGGGAAAGAGGAGGTTTGGAATAAATCGGTTTACGGAACTAAGGTTTATAGCGTCCCAAGAAATAATTCCTTTTGTGAGGAGAGTATAAATTCGGGTAAGGAAATTCTTATTCTGAATAAACCTCAAAACCCTAAAATATTTGCCCGGGCAGAAGGCATTTACGATAAGGATTATCAGTTTTTTGCAGGAGTACCTCTTTTTAATAAACAAGGCTATGCCATAGCAGTTTTCAGTGTCTTTGATACTAGGCCCAGGGAACTCAAACCAAATCAAATTGAATCTTTAAAGGCTCTGGCAAACCAAAGTATGAAGCTTTTTGAAGCCAGGAGACAAACCATTAAATTACATCATGTTCAACGCTCTTTAAAGCAAAAGTATCGGGAACTGGAAAAGTTTGCCAGCCTCGTTTCCCACGATATAAAATCTCCCCTGGCCAATATCATTTCCTTAACGGAATTGCTCAAAGCCGAAAATGAAAATAAATTTAACGAGGAAACCAAAGAATATCTCAATTTCCTGGTAGATTCGTCTTATTCCCTGCGGAATTATGTAGATGGAATCCTTAGCTTTTATCGCAGCGATCATATCCTGGAGAAAGATTATGAAGATGTAGATTTGCGGGAGCTGTTAAAAGGCGTGGTTGATCTATACGCAATTTCTGAGGATATTGTAATTCACTATCCCAAAGAAGGAAAGCTTCATAATGTAAATAAAGCTGCACTTACTCAGGTCTTCATGAACCTAATAAGCAACTCATTAAAATATAATAAAAAAGATCTTAGGAAAGTTGAATTTCGATTCAGGGAAAGTGATCGGTATTATCATTTTGAAGTTGAAGACAACGGAGATGGAATTCCTCCTGAAAAAATAGAAAAAGCCTTCGAACTTTTTACCACTTTAGAGGTAAACGATCGTTACGGCAACCCAGGTACCGGAATTGGATTGGCTACCGTTAAAAAGCATATTGAAAATATGCAGGGAAAAATTGAGGTAGAATCCACTCCCGGGAAAGGAAGCAATTTTAAATTCAGGATTAAAAGGCTTTAGCGATTCATTTCCTATATTTGAAAAACATTTAGCCCGCATGTATTTTAATCAGCCGGAAATCCTTTTCGCCCTAGTGTTTCTGCTTATACCGCTGCTGGTTCATCTTTTTCAACTTCGAAAATATCAAAAAGAGGATTTCACCAATGTGAAATTCCTAAAAAAGATCTCCAGGGAAACCCGGAAGAGTTCTCGTCTTAAGAAATGGCTGGTGCTTCTCACCCGGATGCTGGCTTTAGCAAGTATTATAATTGCTTTTGCACAGCCCTATTTACCCGCCAGGGAAGAATCCAGGTCAACTTTTGAAAAAGTGATCTACCTGGATAATTCTTTTAGCATGCAAGCGAACGGAAAATCGGGGGAACTACTTAATTCGGCAATCCAGGATTTATTAAAGAACATCCCAAATGAAGGTAACTTCCACCTTGTCACCAACGAAAATGAATTCAGCAATCTTCAACCTGAAGATTTAAAAACTAAATTACAAGAAGTTGAGTTTTCTTCAGGCTCTCTGGATTTTCAGGATATTGAACTGAAAACAAACCAGTTTTTAAAAAATGAAAAATCTTCTGAAGTAATTATTATTTCAGATTTTCAGCAAATTGATTTACCTGCAGACCTTGAAAATAATACCAGTTATCATCTGGTTCCGTATACCCCTGAAAAATTCAATAATTATAACCTGGATAGCCTTTATATTGAAGAGCAAGACCCGGAGTTTATTAAACTTGGATTTATCCTGAAATCGTATCGGGAAAATTCAGAAGAAATTACGGTAAGCGTATTTAATGGTGAGGAGTTATTGTCGAGAAAAACCCTGGCTTTTGATAGCAGCGATCGGTTGGAAGGAAATTTTCAGTTGGAAAACACTCCATTTCAAAATGGAAAACTAGAAATAGAAGACAGGGGCTTACAATATGATAACAAATTGTTTTTCAGCATAAATCCTCCTGAAAAAATTACCGGTGTGGCGATTTCAGGTGATGAAACAGAAGCTGATTTTCTTAACCGATTATTTACAGAGCCTGAATTTGAATTCTCTAATTTTAACATAGGGAACATTGATTACAACTTACTTTCGAAGGCATCTTTTGTTATTTTAAACGAACCGGAGGAAATATCCTCCTCATTGGCTAACACGCTGGAAAAGGTGCATTATGATGGGGGTACAATAGTTATAATTCCATCGGAAGAGAATTCCGCAATCAATTCATTTCTTGCCGGCATAAATAACCCATCTTATGGTGATTTTCAATCTCGGGAAAGGCTCATCACTAATATAGCCTTCGATCACCCGCTTTTGAACGGAGTATTTGAAAATGAAATTGATAATTTTGATTACCCTTTGGTGAGGAGTTATTACGAACTATCGGGTGGAAACAAGGTCCTGAGCTTCCAGGATAATTCTGCATTTCTCACCGGGCAGGATAATGTTTATCTTTTTTCAGCGCCATTAAATAGCGACAATTCCAATTTCAAAAATTCGCCATTAGTCGTACCGGTTTTTTATAACCTTGGTCGTTCCAGCCTTGCACTTCCCCGGTTATATTACCAGGTTAACCGCTTAAATGAGATAGAAGTACCGATTGAAACTGAAGGTGATGAAGTAGTTAATCTGGTTTCAGACTCAGAGAATTTTATTCCGGCCCAACAAGCATTTTCAGGGAAGATCACGCTTACCACTGAAGATCTACCATCTATCGCCGGAAATTTCAGTATAATTTACGAGGAAGAAAAAACCGGAGGAATAAGTTATAATTATCCGAGAACGGAAAGTTCCGGACTGTATCCCGAAGCCTTTAAAAATGCTGAAGTTTACAATTCGGTTTCAGAATATTTTGACGATGTACAAAGCGCCACTCAAAGCGAGGCACTTTGGAAATGGTTTGTTATTTTAGCACTGATTTTTTTAACTGCAGAAATGCTCCTCTTAAAATACCTCAAATGAAGCTACTCCTAAAGTCGGCCACTATTTTGGACGCCAAATCTGATTATCATAGAAAAACAGTTGATATTTTAATTGAAAACGGAGTTATAAAAAAGATCGCTCAAGGAATTAAAACTAAACCGGATCAAACAATTTCCTTTAAAAACCTTCATGTTTCCAGGGGCTGGTTTGATTCCAGCGTAAGTTTTGGAGAACCGGGATTTGAAGAACGGGAAACTCTCGCAAACGGTTTGGATACAGCGGCCAAAAGCGGCTTTACTTCCGTGGCGTTAAATCCGGAAACTTATCCGGTACTGGATAATAGCGGGGCGATAAGTTCGGTTAAATCAAAAGCGGAAAAACATCCGGTGAGTTTATTTCCCGTGGGCGCATTAACAGTTAAGGCAGAAGGAGTAGATCTGGCAGAACTTTACGATATGCAACAGGCTGGAGCAATTTCATTTGGGGATTATAAAAAGTCTGTGACCAATCCGAATCTATTAAAACTCGCCCTGCAATACACCCAGAATTTTGACGCTTTGGTGCAATCATTCCCGCAGGAAAACCGAATTGCCACAAATGGACTGGTAAACGAACATCATCAAAGTACAATGCTGGGATTGAAAGGGATTCCAAACCTGGCAGAAGAATTACAAATAACCCGGGATCTCTATTTGTTGGAATATACCGGAGGAAAACTTCATATACCTACTATTTCTACGGAAAAATCGGTGAAGTTAATAAAAGATGCCAAGAGAAAGGGACTTGATGTGACTTGCAGCGTGGCAATACATAACCTTCTGTTAACAGACGAGCTTCTAAATGAATTTGATACCAATGCAAAGCTTCTGCCTCCTCTTCGTACAAAAAAAGACAGCAAAGCGCTTATAAATGGTTTAAAAGATGGAACTATAGATATGGTGACAAGTGACCACATGCCTATAGATACCGAACATAAAAAAGTAGAATTTGACAATGCACTTTTTGGAAGTATTGGACTGGAATCAGCCTTTGGAGCTTTAAACACTATTTTTACGCCTGAAGAAAGCATTGATTTTCTCACTCGCGGTAAGGAACGTTTCAAAATAAATAATACTGAAATTACTGAGGGAAATCCAGCAAACCTTAGTCTTTTTGAAGTGGAGGAAGATTATACATTTGGTCCGGAGCATATTTTATCTACCTCAAAAAATAGTATTTTCCTTGGTAAGAAGATGAAAGGAAAAGCTTTAGGAATCGTAACCGAAAAAGGAAGTCGTACGGTTTAAAGAACATAAGATTTTATAACTTTGTAAATCAAAATTAAAACAGATGAAAAGCCTGGTAGAAGAAGGAAAATCAGCAGCAATTGTAGCTTATCTCACTATTATAGGTACTATAATCGCATATTTCATGAACTCTGATTCTAAGAACAGTTTTGCGGGTTTTCATATTCGTCAGGCCCTGGGAATACATATCACCTTTTACGTATTAGGAGTTCTGGTTGGACTTTTTGACAGCTGGCTGGTTTCAGCAGCATTCTACATTTTTATTGCTGTATTAGGAATTTACGGACTAGTAACCGCAATACAGGGTGAACAAAAAGAAGTTCCAATTATGGGACAGTATTATCAAAAATGGTTTAGTACAATATCTTAATGCAAACATCACTTTCCTTACAACATCTGATTCGCAAACCTGCAGTTATTTCAAAAGAAACACCATTGCTTATTATGCTACACGGTTATGGCAGCGATGAAAATGATCTTTTTTCTTTTGCTGAAGAATTACCTGGCGAATTGCTTATTCTTTCGGTACGTGCCACCTATCCTATGCAACCTTATGGCAATGCCTGGTATGCGATACATTGGGACAATACCAATGGGAAATTTAGCGACGATAAGCAGGCTATTGAATCCCGCGACAGAATCGCAAATTTTATTGACGAGGCTGTGGAGGAATACGGAGTTGACAGGAATAATGTGAACTTGCTCGGTTTTAGCCAGGGCAGTATTTTGAGTTATGCGGTGGCGCTTTCTTACCCTGAAAAAGTAAGAAATATAATTGCCTTAAGTGGTTATATCAATCAGGAAATCTTAAAACCCGGATATGAAAACAAAGATTTTTCAAATCTGGATTTCTATTGTTCTCATGGGTCCCAGGATCAGGTTATCCCAGTAGAATGGGCACGAAAGAACAAACCCTTTTTAGAAAAACTGGGAATAAAAAATCAATATTCAGAATTTCCTGTCGGGCACGGAGTTGCTCCCCAAAACTTTTTCGAATTTAAATCCTGGTTGGAAAAAAGGATTTAATTCAACGGATACAAGAAAGATTTCTCCCGGGTAAATGTTATTTGGCCATCCTCACCTACTTCATAGCTAAAAAACACCTCTCCCCAATAAGTCCCATCGGTGAAATCTGCGATGATCCATTTGTGGTTTAATACATTAATCTTATTAAAGCGCATGTTACCTTCCATCCCGTCATAGGGAACCAACTCGTTATCGCCATCAGCTAGGTTTTTGCTTATCAATTCGTCCTCGATTTTTGCGATCACTTCATCCGAATCTACGCCCATACTTTCGAAATAACTGATGGCATCATCATTTTCTTTCAGAGAAAAATACCGGAGCTGGTCATTTTCGGTAGCCAGATCTCTATTTTCAGCTTCCAGTCTTTCTATTGCTACTTCTCGGTTGGCAAGATCTTCCTGAAGAGAATCCAGGATCCTTTTGTCATTCACATAAATAAATATGGCAAAAAGTGCACTGAAAATAAAGAGGTACAAAAGAATCTTATTTCGCATTTTAAATTGTGATTTTTAGATTATCATAGGCCAGAAAAACATTTTCCGGCAATTGTTTCTGAACTTCCTCGTGAAATCCCAGCAAGTGACTAATATGGGTTAAGTAAGCTTTTTGGGGATTTACTTTTTCAATGAATTCGAGAGCTTCTTCAAGGTTTAAATGAGAATGGTGTGGCTCAATTCTCAGTGCATTTACGACTAGAACTTTTAATCCTCTTAATTTTTCAACTTCTTCCTCCTCAATAGTTTTAAGGTCTGTCAGGTAGGCGAAATCCTTCATTCTGTAACCAAATACCTGGACCCTGTTATGATCAAAATTTACAGGAATAATTTCCAGTTGTTCAAAATAAAAAGGTTTGTTTTCAATCTCATTCTGAATAACCCCAGGAGCTCCCGGATATTTGTTTTCGGTTTCAAAAATGTAGTCAAAGCGCTTAATCAAACTTTTCAATACTCTTTTATGCCCGAAAACCGGCATGTCCCCCTGGCGGAAGAAAAAAGGTCGAATATCATCCAGGCCGGCAGTATGATCATTATGTTCGTGAGTGTAAAGAATGGCATCCAGTTTCTGAACATCGTTGGCCAGCATTTGCGCCCTGAAATCGGGACCGCAGTCTATTAGAATATTATAACTCTCCCAGGTTACCAACACTGAAACCCTAAGTCTTTTATCCTTTGGATTTTTACTTAAACAAACAGGATGTTTACTCCCAATTATGGGAATTCCCTGTGAGGTGCCGGTACCTAAAAATGTGATTTCCAAAAAAGATGATTTTGGTCACAAAAGTAAATATAATTTTTTGTTTACTTTAACGATTTAGTACCTTTGATTGCACAAAAAAAGAAACTTTAAAAGAAGAATTATGCCAATAACCATAATGGGTGATAAGGAATTTGAAAATGTTCCTTCTATAAAAAGCAAAGCCCTTCGCATTAATTTAAACGAGAATATTTACGGTACTTTCTCTGAAATTGGTGCCGGGCAGGAAACTGTGAGGAATTTTTTTAGAGCCGGTGGAGCCTCAGGTACTATTGCCAAGGCAATGAGCGCCTACGATAAGGACTTTAGTGATTCTATTTATGGAATTGAAGAAGACCAACGTTATGTAACCGAAGCCCGACTTAAAAAAATGCTCTCCCACGAGATCAATTTGATCGAGGACAGAATTTCACGAGAAAAACACCCTGATAAATTATTCTTCAGCTATGCTAATACCGTAGCAACCATAGATTTTGCTAAAAAATACAAGGGACACGGCTGGGTTGGTATCAAGTATCAGGTAAAACCTGATGAAGATTACAATGAAATAAGTTTACATATAAGGTTTCATGAAAACGATGCCCGCCATCAGCAAAATACCCTGGGAATACTTGGAGTTAACCTGATTTATGGTGCATATTATAAATACGATAATCCTAAAAAGTTACTGCGTTACCTTTACGATCATATTGATAAAGACCAGATTGAAATAGACACTATCAATTTTAGTGGTCCGCGTTTTAAAAATGTAGACAACCGCCTGATGAGCCTTCAATTGGTTAAAAACGGAATGACCGAAGCCGTAATGTTTGCTCCAGACGGTCATAACGTGCTGCCGGCAGCGGTACTTTATAAAAAGAATATTCTTGCGCTTCGCGGAAGTTTTCGTCCTGTGACCAAGGTGAACATGGATATGTACGAAAGGTCACTGGAATTGTTCCTGAAGGAAAATAAGGTGAAAAAGGAAAGTACTGAGGTGATCTTCGAAATTACCTTATCCAACCTCCGTGCGGAAGGAGAAATTGATGAGGAAGATTTCATGGACCGGGCGAAACTGCTGTGCTCCCTGGGTCAAACTGTTATGATCTCTAATTTCCAGGAATACTACCGCGTGGTTGAATATTTTTCTAGATTTTCAAAACAACGTATGGGGCTCACAATGGGAGTTAACAACCTTGTAGATGTGTTCGACGAAAAGTACTACCGTCATCTTAGTGGGGGAATTCTGGAAGCTTTTGGAAAGCTTTTCTTTAAGGACCTGAAGGTTTACTTGTATCCGTTCAAAGATGCTGAAACGGGTGAAATCACCACAAGTGATAACTTAAAAGTGCATCCAAGAATGAAAGAATTATATAAATTCTTTAAGTATAATGGACGTGTAGAAGATATTGAAAACTACAATCCTGAGATTATGAATGTTTTTTCCAGAGAAGTTTTACAAATGATACACGAGGGAAAAGAAGGCTGGGAAGAAATGATTCCTGAAAAAACAGCTAAGATGATTAAAGAGCAGAATCTCTTTCATTATAAAGAAAGTAAGGAAAAAGCAAAAACGGAAGCTTAGACCACAAAATAAGAATCTAAAAAAGGCTGTTCTCCAATAGAAAACAGCCTTTTTTTATAGATAAATAGAAATATTAGACTCTTGTGATCTTTGCTCCTAAAGCTCGTAACCTATCATCAATATTCTCATACCCACGGTCTATTTGCTCAATGTTATGGATCGTGGAAATACCTTTTGCCGAAAGTGCCGCAATTAACAAAGAGATTCCCGCTCTAATATCAGGAGAACTCATCGTTGTAGCCTTTAGCTTCGATTTAAAGTCGTGGCCTATCACCGTTGCTCTATGGGGATCACAAAGAATAATCTTCGCTCCCATATCAATCAGTTTATCTACAAAGAAAAGTCGGCTTTCAAACATCTTTTGATGTATTAGAACACTTCCTCTCGCTTGAGTAGCCACAACCAGTAAAATGCTTAATAGATCTGGTGTAAAACCTGGCCATGGTGCATCGCTAATGTTCATTATAGAACCATCAATAAAGCTCTGTACCTCATAACCGTTAGTATGGGCGGGAATAAAAATATCATCTCCCTTTTGCTCTATGGTGATCCCTAATTTTCTAAAGGTAGTTGGAATTAAGCCCAGCATATCCCATCTCACGTTTTTGATAGTGATTTCACTTTGTGTCATCGCTGCCATACCTATCCAGGATCCTATCTCGACCATATCTGGTAGAACGGTATGCTCACAACCTTTCAGACTTTTCACACCTTCAATTTCCAGTAAATTAGAACCAACTCCTTTAATATTGGCTCCCATTGAATTCAGCATTTGACATAATTGCTGAAGATAAGGTTCACAAGCAGCATTATAAATAGTGGTTTTTCCTTCAGCCAGAGCAGCAGCCATAACAATATTAGCTGTTCCGGTAACTGATGCCTCTTCCAGAAGCATAAAGCTGCCTTTTAAACCATTTGGAGCTTCAACGCCATAGAAACGCTCCTCCTTATTATATCTGAATTCAGCGCCAAGTTTTATAAAGCCTTCAAAATGCGTGTCAAGACGACGCCTACCAATTTTATCTCCGCCGGGTTTTGGAATAAAACCTTTTCCGAAGCGAGCAAGCAATGGCCCAACAATCATTATAGAACCACGAAGCCCACTTCCGTCTTTTTTAAATTGTTCGCTACTTAAATAATCAATATTAAGCTCATCACTTTTAAAAGTGTAGCTTCCCTTTCCTGTTTTATTAACTTTAACTCCCAGGTTTTTAAGAAGACCTATGAGTTTGTTTACATCAAGAATATCAGGAATATTATTAATTGTGACCTCCTCAGGTGTCAATAATACTGCACAAAGAATTTGAAGAGCTTCGTTTTTGGCACCTTGCGGCTGGATTTCTCCTTTTAAACGATGCCCTCCTTCGATCTGGAAAGTTCCCATAAAAATTAAAAGATTTTAGTGACGCTTACGGCCTTTGTTTCGGTTAGATTTCTTAGCAGGAGCCTTGGTATGCTTTTTCTTACTTCGCAATAAATTTGCAGCCTCGCTAAGATCTTCATCAGTATTTTTAAGATTAATTGCCCCTTCACTAAGTTCGTTCAGGTGGTCAAAAATCACTTTATCTTCCACAGAATCGCGATTCCAGTTGAGATATGATTTTTTCATATGATTTGCAATGCTGAGAACTAGAGCGTCTTTTAAGGGACCTTCTTCATATTTCTTAGCCTCGTCTATCATCCGTTTAATATTGTTGCCGTAGAAACGATATTTTGGAAAGTTTTGAGGATAATTAAGCATTTCAGGACGCTCAGCAAGCATTTCGCGTGTAGGCTTTGGAAAAGGAGACTCTACATCAAGTTTAAAATCACTAATAATGAATAACTGATCCCATAATTTATGCTGAAAATCGGACACGTCTCTTAAATGGGGATTCATGTTTCCCATAACAGCAATGATAGATCTGGCTACTTTATTGCGCTCGGCTTCATCTTCAATGGTCACAGCATGTTCAACCATTTTTTGTAAGTGTCTTCCGTATTCAGGAATAATGAGGTTACTCCTTTCAGAGTTATATTCTAATGCGTTTGTCAAAATTGAAATTTATAAGGTGATACTTTACTGTAGAAGTTAATCGTTGCAAAATACTAAATATTATTCAGAAATAATCAGATCTCAGAGTTTTAAATGTCTACAAAGAAATTACCCCGTCTACTTTTTCACCCACTTCCTGATATTTATCGATAACAGCCTCGGGATCCTTCATCTTTACATTTATGGAAACACTGGTGTATTTTCCATTCTTTGAATGCTTGGTGGTGATTACCGCTCCCATATTATCAAAAATTTTTTCAATGGTATCAACTTTTTCCTTATTGGTAGGAACGATAAATTTATAGAGATATTCTGCAGGCCACAGCGATGTATTTTGCAATTGGGACTTAAGTTTAGCGTAAAATTCTTCGGGATTATTGGCTTCACTCATAACATTTCTTTCTTCATTGTTTTTTTGCAAAGATACATAGTTTGCCTGCATTTTTATAATCGGATACAAATGACGAAATTTGCAGCGTGAAAACAAAAAAAATTGTGATAACCGGAGGCCCCGGCACCGGTAAATCATCCATCATTCGAAATTTAGAGGCTCAGGGCCATGAATGTTTACACGAGATTTCGCGGCAGGTAACCCTGGAAGCTCAAAAACAAGGTGTTGACCAGCTCTTTCTAGATAAACCGCTGCTTTTTAGTGAAAAACTACTACAGGGAAGAATTGTGCAACATAAAGAAGCCGATATGCTTCCGGCGACCACTGTGTTTTTAGATCGTGGGATTCCCGATGTTCTGGCCTATATGGAATATTTCAGGACGAGTTACCCGTTAGAATTTATAAATGCCTGTAATATTCATCTTTACGATAAGGTCTTTATTTTACCGCCATGGCCAGAGATTTATATAAGTGATAACGAACGTTACGAATCTTTTAATGAGTCCCGAAGAATTTCGGCGTATCTTATGGAAACTTATCAAAGTTATGGCTATGAGCCAATTGAAGTACCAAAAGCTCCGATCAAAGAGCGTACAGCGTTTATTTTAGATAATATTGGTGATTAAAATATTTGCAGCAAGCCACTCACATATTACAAAAATACTGGGGACATAAGTCTTTCAGGCCCTTGCAGTGGCCCATTATTGAGGCTGCATTAGAGAATAAAGATGTGATTGCCCTTTTACCCACAGGTGGAGGAAAATCGGTATGTTTCCAGGTTCCCGCACTCTATAAGGAAGGAATATGCATTGTGGTTTCACCTTTAATCGCATTGATGCAAGACCAGGTAACCGCTTTAAAGGACAAAGGAATAAAAGCCATCGCGCTTACCGGTGGAATTTCTTTCCAGGAGCTTGATACCGCTTTGGATAATTGCATCTACGGAAACTACAAGTTCCTTTATCTATCTCCTGAAAGACTTCAGCAGGAGTTAGTTCAGGAAAGGATTAAGCAAATGAATGTAAATCTTATCGCTGTAGACGAAGCTCATTGTATTTCACAATGGGGTCATGATTTCAGGCCGGCTTACCGAAATGTAAATATTCTTAAAAACCTGAAACCCGATGTGCCGTTAATGGGATTAACCGCCACAGCAACTGTGAAAGTAGTAGAAGACATCGTTTCCCAACTCGAATTAAAAGCTCCCCAGGTTTTCAGACAATCTTTTTTTAGAAAAAATCTGGCATACAATGTTTTAACGGCTGAAGATAAAAATTACAGGTTATTACAGCTTTTAAGTAATAAGGAGGAATCGGCTATTATTTACGTAAGAAGCCGGAAAGCAACAATTGATATCACCAACTTTCTAAAACGCAATAATTACAGGGCTGAGGCTTTTCATGGAGGTCTTAGAAATGATGAAAAACAGAAAAAACTTCAAAACTGGCTGGCTAATAAAAACTACATTATGGTTGCTACTACAGCCTTTGGGATGGGAATAGACAAACCAGATGTTAGACAGGTAATACATCTCAACCTTCCGGAATCTCTGGAGAGTTATTTCCAGGAAGCAGGCAGGGCAGGACGGGATGAACAAGCCGCGGCTGCAACTATAATTACTCATATAAGTGACATCCCGGTTTTAAAAAATCAATTTCTTGCAGGACTTCCGGAAGTTGCCGATGTTAAACTGGTTTATCGAAAATTGAACTCTTATTTTAGAATCGCCTACGGGGAAGGAAAAAATACCAGCCACGATTTTAATTTTGGGCAGTTTTGTCAGCATTATCAATTCAATACCATAAAAGCCTATAATGCACTTCAGCTTTTAGATCGCTGCGGAATTCTTAAACTTTCTCAGCAATTTTATAAGAAGACGGAATTGCTATTTTTAGTTTCCGGAAAGCAATTGCAATATTTTCTAGAGGAAAATTCAAAATATGATGTGCTGGTCAAGGCTATTTTAAGAACTTACGGCGGGGTCCTGGAAAATAAAACGGGAGTTAATCTAACGGTAATTTCAGATAAAACCGGTATAAAAGAAGAAAACGCTTTGCAGCTTTTAGAAGAGCTGGATCAAATGGGAATCGCAGACTTTGTTCACGCCAGGCATGATGCCAATATCACTTTTTTAATGCCCAGGGAAGACGATACTACCATCAATCCTTTTTCTGGGTATATTAAAGACCAACAAAAAACAAAGGAAGCCAATATTCAGGCTGTTCTCAATTACATAGAGAATGAAAAGATATGTCGCAGCAGGCAGTTGCTGGAATACTTTGGAGAAAAAAATGTAGAAGACTGCGGAATTTGTTCTGTTTGCGCTAAAAATAATCAGAACCTTACAAGATCTGAAATGAATAAAATTTACCATGAGATTATACCTTTACTCAAAAAACGAGAGCGCAGTTCCCGGGAAGTAACTCAAAATTTAAATTATCCTGAAGATCATGTATTGGAGGTTATCCGCCTTTTAACCGAAAAAGGGATAATTTATCGCACCAGGACAAACGCTTACAAAATAAAAGATTGATGAAAGACCTAAGAATAGTTTTTATGGGCACTCCGCAATTTGCGGTGCACTGTTTAGAAGAAATTTTAAAAGCCGGTTTTAACGTGGTTGGAGTAATCACAGCACCAGATAAACCGGCAGGTCGTGGTCGGAAACTTCAGGAAAGCGCAGTCAAGCAATTTGCAGTAGAGAATAATTTAAGGGTGTTACAACCTATAAACCTGAAAGCAGAAGATTTTTTAAAAGATCTTAAACAGTTGCAAGCCGATGTTCAGGTGGTTGTTGCGTTCAGGATGCTTCCAAAATTGGTTTGGTCTATGCCTGCTAAAGGAACATTTAATCTTCATGCTTCTCTCCTGCCCCAATACCGGGGCGCAGCACCAATTAACTGGGCAATTATGAACGGTGAAAAGATAACGGGCGTTTCAACGTTTTTTTTAGATGAAAAAATAGACACCGGGGAGATGATTCTACAGCAGGAAGTGGAAATCACCCCAGAGGAAAATGTAGGAGAACTCCACGACAAGCTAATGCATACAGGGGCCAGGTTGATTATTGAAACTCTTAAGCTAATTGAAGAAGATAAAGTAACCACTACCCCTCAATTAGAAAGTTCTGAATTAAAAGAAGCTCCAAAGTTGAATAGGGAAAACACAAAAATAGATTGGAACAAAAATATCGTTGAGATATACAATCATATTCGCGGACTCAATCCTTATCCTGCTGCCTGGAGCTATTTAATTAATGATGGAGATAATTTAAAGGTTAAGATTTATGATTGTCGCATGGAATCAATAAAACATAATTTCCCTTCCGGAAAAATTTTAATAGAGAATAAAATCCTGAAAGTTGCCGTCGATGGAGGTTACATTATTATAAATGAAATTCAGCTCCCGGGTAAACGAAAAATGAAAATAAAAGATCTTTTAAATGGATTTGAATTCGGCCAAGAGTCAAAATTCTTGTGAACCCTTATCAATGCTGAAGGAGCAAAAAATCAATAAAACTTACATAACTTTATTAACAAAAAGTTAAAGTTATTAACAATAAGCCGCTTTTCCCTTGTTATTACTTGCACGGGAAAGAATTCCATATAAATTTGTAAAGCAATTTAACAGAATGTTTAACCAACAATTTATTTAAAATTCAAATTATGAACAAAACAGATTTAATCGACGCAATGGCTGAAAATGCTGGAATCTCTAAAGCAGCAGCTAAAAAAGCCTTAGAATCTTTTCTAGAAAATGTTGAGAAGTCACTTAAAAAAGGAGACCGTGTATCTCTAGTAGGATTTGGATCCTGGTCAGTTTCTAAAAGAGCCGCTCGTGAAGGAAGAAACCCACAAACCGGAAAAACCATTAAAATTGCTGCTAAAAATGTAGTTAAATTTAAAGCCGGAGCAGACCTACAAAAAGCTGTGAACTAATAATTTGTATTAGTAAGAAATTAGTAAGCCTTCCGGTCGGAAGGCTTTTTTTATGCAAAAGTTTTGTTTAAATGTTTGATTTTTTTTAAATAAATAGTAGCTTAGATAAAAAGTATCCTGTTATGATAGCTTTAAAACCAACCAAAGGCCATCTTTTAGTAGCAGAACCTTCCATTATTGGCGATGTGGCATTTAACCGCTCTGTGGTTTTACTTGCCGATCATTCTGAAAAAGGTTCCGTTGGTTTTATCCTGAATAAAATTCTGGATTTCAATTTAAAAGACCTTATCCCCGAATTAGACTCTGACTTTAAAATATACAACGGAGGACCGGTAGAACAGGATAACCTGTATTTTATACACAAAGTCCCGGATCTTATTCCCGAAAGTATTGAAATTGCTAATGGAATTTACTGGGGTGGTGATTTCGATGTGGTTATAGACCTTATCACTAAAGGTGCGATCACCGAGAAACAGATCAGGTTCTTTCTGGGTTATTCCGGGTGGGAAGCTGAGCAGTTGAATGAGGAGCTGAATTCACACTCCTGGATAATCACTACAAATGAAAACGCCTCTGAAGTTATCGAAAGGCCATATTCTTCTTTCTGGAAGGATAAAATGATGCAATTGGGCGGAGAATACCTTCTATGGTCTAATGCGCCTGAAAACCCTACCTACAATTAACCTAACCTCGCTTTTACATTAAGTTTTGAAAGTAAATCCCGGGCAATTGTATTATCAAAATACTTCTTGCGATATTTAGTAATAGGTTGAATTCCTGCGATCACATTGGTTATAAATAATTCATCGGCTTTCTGAAGCTCAAAAGGTGAGACCGAGGCTTCTTCAAGTTGGTATTCCGGTAATTGCTTGATAACCTCGAGTAATTTTTTACGGGTTATTCCATTCAAAGCACCATCGGTTATGGGAGGCGTTTTAATGGTTTTGTCTTTTACCACAAAAAGGTTTCCGTTTAATGCTTCAACAATATTCTTCTTTTCATTTAAAAGAAGACAGTTTTTATAATCATTTTCCACTGCGAAAATACTCCCCAGAACATTCACAGCCCTATTATTCGACTTGATACTTGAAAGTAAACCACTAGTGATATAATGATCCTTAAAAAGTTCAATTTCATAATCCTCCTCATTCAGAAGATAGAAAGCATCTTTTAAGGGTGATGCCGTCACTATAAATTCTATCTCCCGGGTGGTTGGTGTATAATACCCTCCCTCTTTTCGATAAACGGTAAATCTTATTCTTGCAGGTGAACTTTCCAAATTATTTGCTACCACCAATTCTTGAATCAGGTTTTCAAGAAATTCAGGAGAGAAATCGGTAGGGATCTCCATTCGCATAATACGCATCGAGGCCATTAACCTAAAATAATGATCTTCCCAGAACATCACTTGCCCATTGATGACCCTAATGGTTTCAAAAACTGAGTCTCCGTAAGCAAGACCACGATTAAATACTGAAATTTTAGCGTTCTGGTCTTCTACCAGGTTTCTGTTTAAATTAATCATAAATAACTTGAGGTTAATGAGCGGGGAACATAAAAAAACCCCCGTTTATGGCGGGGGCAAAGTTAATGTTTATCTCTTGAATATTAAACCGATCCCAGTACCTGTTTTAAATTTGAGATCATATTTTCCCAAAGCATTTTGCCTTCATCAATTTCATCTTCTTCAGAAAAATCGGTGATCATTATCGAAACGTCTTTGGTTATATCATCTACTTGAATTCTGATCTCAAAAAAGTATGGAGTTTCCTCATCATCCAGCCATTTGAATTTTATACGTTCATCGCTTTTTTTACTTACCAATTTGGCCTTCTCTTCACTACCTTCCCAGATAAACGTGAAGATCTCACCGCGGGAATTAACATTGTCGGCATACCATTCACTAAGGCCAGAAGGTGTGGAAATGTATTGATATAAGAGAGAAGGAGAAGCGTGTATGGGGAATTCCATTTCGTACTTGATCTTTTCTTCCATTTTAAGTTTTATTAGTTAGTTTGGGCAATATAGATATTAATTGGAAAGATAAAAAGAAAACAAAATAAATATTTTAGAAAATAATGTTTGTGTCAACCCAAATTGTTTTTATATTTGCACCCGCATTTACGGGCAGTCAATATCCCGAAAAGGCACGCCACTAGGCAGATTACAAAGTTATGGCGAGGTAGCTCAGTTGGTTAGAGCGTCGGATTCATAACCCGGAGGTCACGAGTTCAAATCTCGTTCTCGCTACACTAAAAATCCCTTCTTTTCAGGAAGGGATTTTTTTATTTTAACCCGGGATTTCTTTAGGTTTGATTATTAGTTTATAACCTACTTTAATCACGATTTAATTATTTCTTCGGAAGGTTTCTCGCGGCACAAAAAGCAGCTCCAAAAAGCGGGCTTTTATCATTTAGGACTATCTTCACAGGGATTTCATCCAAAAGGGATTTCATCTTGTCTGACTGAAGAAAATGGTGCAAAAATATTTCACTATCAACCATATCTATAATTTTGGGCAGGATGCCACCACCTATAAATATGCCTCCCAGCGCTTTAAATTTTAAGGCCATTTGAGCAGCTTCAGTGGCAAGGTATTCAGTAAAGAGCTCCAAGGTTTCCTTGCAGATATCAAAGGACCCTTCCTTCGCGCAATTACTAATCGCCGCCGGATCGCCTTCTTTAAGTTTTTTCTTCAAAGTTTCTGGCTCGGTTACATTTTTATCTTTAAGCAGAAACTCATATAAATTTACAATTCCGGGCCCGGACACAACCCGCTCCCAGCTCACATAACCATATTTATTCTGCAGAAATTGCCAAAGTCTAATATCCAATTCCGTACGCAGGCTAAAATCACAGTGGCCCCCTTCAGAAGCAAATGGATGATAATAATCACCGTCCCAATAAAGCCCCACTTCCCCGAGACCGGTTCCGGGAGAAATCATAGCGGCATTTCCACGAATCCAGGTTCCCTCTTTAATTTCAACCAAATCTTTTTTTTCCAAAACTGAAAGTCCATAAGCGTTGGCTTCCATATCATTTATTAATGAAACGCGACCTACCTTAAGTTCCCTGGCGATTTTCTTTTCATCAAGTTCCCAGGAAAAGTTTGTCCCCGTCACCTTACCGTCAATCACAGGTCCAGCTACTCCAAGACAAATACTATCTATGGCCGGTAAATTTTTAGCGTGAAAAGTTGCCATAAGCTCCAGAAAAGAAGACCAGTTATTTGTCTTAAAACTTTCCTTTTTAATGGTTTTCAAAGTATTTTCCTCAAAATGAATTAAGGCAAGGTTTGTTTTAGTTCCTCCTACATCCCCGGCCAAAATCACTCCTGAAGACTGTTCAAAAGTCTCCTTTCTCCGAAACGAAAGCGGAATATAAAACTCTTCAGATTCCTTGTTGAACCTTACAATTTCGTCCATAATTAGTGAGGTTTTAAGTTCTTTAACTCATCTCCCTTCAGCATCAATTCTGCCTATTCAAGATAAGAATTTGATTCCCCACTGTAATAAGAGCCTTGTTAAATCTTACAAAAAATCGTATTTTAGAAAACAACTAAAACCCTAAATCTATGCTTAAAAAGCAACTTGGAAATACCAGTATTCAGGCGCCTCCTATCATTTTTGGAGGGAATGTTTTTGGATGGACCTTAAACGAAGAGGAATCCTTTAAAATGTTGGATGAGCTCTTTGACCGCGGTTACGATATGATAGACACAGCCGATGTTTACTCCCGCTGGGCCGAAGGTGTTGAAGCAGGAACTTCAGAAAAAATAATTGGAAAATGGATGAAAGACCGTGGAATTCGGGATAAAATCACCATTGCTACAAAGGGAGGCTCCAGCATGCAGCAGGGCGGTCCTAAAAACACTTCAAAGGATTATTTACTCAAAGCGGCTCATGATTCTTTGGAGCGGCTGCAAACAGATTACATCGACCTTTATTTCACCCATTCTGATGACGGTGAAACTCCGGTAGATGAAGCGCTGGAAGCCTATCAGCAACTCATTAGAGCCGGTAAAATAAAACATATTGGTGCCTCCAATTTTTCTCACTCAAGGTTGCAGGCATCTTTTGATGTGGCCAAGGAAAAAGACTTACCCAGATACGAGGTGTATCAACCGGAATACAACCTCATGGCCCGGGAAAATTTTGAAAGCTGGGGCAGGCGGTTCGCCAGGGAAAATAATTTAGGCGTAACCCCTTATTTCGCACTTGCCAGCGGCTTCTTAACCGGGAAATACCGAAAAGCATCAGATTTTGAAGGTAACGAGCGAAAAATATTTGCTGAAAAATTTTTAAATGAACGCGGCCGGAAAGTCCTGACAGCCCTGGATAAGATCGCTAAAGAACACGAGATATCACAGGCTGCTGTAGCTCTTGGCTGGCTAATGCAAAGGCCGGGAGTAACCGCTCCCATTGCAAGTGCTACAAAATCTTCTCACCTGGATGCCTTTAAGGAGGCCATCGAACTGGAGTTAACAGGAGATGAAATGAATTATCTCTTGCAAGCTTCAGAGTATTAAACTAAAAAGCCGGAACCCCTTAAGGTCTCCGGCTTTTCTATGTAAGGGTTTTTTCCGCTTACCGAACTTTCTCTATTAATTCTGTACCTGATACCTTGTCTTGGTCCCCGGTTTGCATATTTTTCAAGGTAAATCTCTCCTGTTGCATTTCTTCACCTCCAGCTAATACAACAAAAGGAATTTCCCTTTTATCGGCATATTTCATTTGCTTGTTCATTTTAGCTGCATCCGGATAAAGTTCAGCAACGATTTTGTTTCTTCTTAACTCCGTAATCGCTTTTAGGGCATATAGCGCTTCTTCTTCCCCGAAATTGATAAATAATACTTTTGTATTTTCAGTTACTGTTTCCGGGAACAGTTCCAATTCTTCAAGAACCAGGTAGATCCTGTCCAGTCCAAAGGAGATTCCCACCCCGCTCATATCCTTTAATCCGAAGATTCCGGTGAGATCATCATAGCGGCCTCCGCCTCCAATAGAGCCCATCTTTACTCCTTCTGGTGCTGCAACCTCGAAGATCGCACCTGTGTAATAATTAAGTCCGCGAGCCAGGGTTACATCAAGTTCCAGTTTCGCTGAGTTTAATGGCATAGCAGCAATGGCTTTCTCAATAAATTCAAGTTCTTCAATCCCTGCTTTCCCTATTTCTGAAGTTGCAAGTATATCTTTTATTCCCTGTATTTTTTGTCCAAAATCCCCCTGGAGATTGAAAATAGGCTGAATTATTTCAAGGGCGCTTTCTGCAATTCCTTTCTCGCGCATTTCTTTCTTAACGCCTTCCTCACCAATTTTATCGAGCTTATCCAGGGCAACGGTAAAATCTATAAGTTTATCCTGTTCCCCAATAACTTCAGCAAAACCCGATAGTACTTTTCGGTTATTTATCTTAATAGTTACTCCTTTCAATCCAAGCGAATTGAAAACCGCATCATACAGCTGAACGAATTCTACTTCCTGCCACAGGCTTTTACTTCCCACCACATCGGCATCACACTGGAAGAATTCACGGAAACGTCCTTTTTGTGGCCTATCTGCACGCCAAACCGGCTGGATCTGGTAGCGCTTGAATGGAAAATCTATTTCATTTTGATGCTGCACCACATAACGGGCGAAAGGAACGGTAAGATCGTACCGAAGGGCTTTTTCACTAATTAAAGACGTAATTTTCAGACTGTCTTTTTCCTGAAGCAGTTTTTCATCGGCTTTCTTTAAAAAATCTCCTGAATTAAGGATCTTAAATATCAGCCGGTCCCCTTCTTCCCCATATTTTCCCATTAGTGTATCAGAGTTTTCAAAACTCGGAGTTTCTATAGGCTGAAATCCGAAGTTTTTAAACTGGGATTTAATTTTTTCGAAAATATAATTTCTTTTAGCAACTTCAGCAGGAGAAAAATCCCGGGTGCCCTTAGGAATAGATGGTTTTTGTGCCATAAAATTTTTGGTAGTAAAGCCTTGTATTGATTTTGTACTGGCTGCAAATATCTTAATTTTTAAGCTAACCCAAATAAATTTCAATTTTAAAGTAACATTTGGGTGTTCTTAGAGTCTAATCTTTGCATAATAATTCGAAAATATGTTTGGCCTGCTAAAAGAAAACATCAGGATTGCCTTCAATTCCATTAAAAGTCAGCTCCTGCGAACGATTTTAACCGTGCTTATTATTGCTATTGGAATCACAGCCCTTGTTGGCATCCTTAGCGCAGTGGCAGCTCTGGAAAACACTATAAGCAGCGATTTTGCTTCTATGGGAGCAAATACCTTTAATATTCAACGCTACGAATTTAATTCTCAACGCCGCGGAGGCGGTGAAACCGAAAAAATAAATCCGATAATTAGTTACAGAGAGGTACGTGAATTTGAACAGAATTACGATTACCCCTTCACCCAAACTTCCGTTTCTTTTACCGGAACGGGAACTGCTGAAGTTAAATATGAAAATGAAAAAACCGATCCTGAAGTTTCTGTTCTTGGAGTCAATGAAAACTTTTTAAGCAACAGTGGGTTGAATGTAGAACTTGGACGGGAATTCAATGTATTTGATATTGCGAACAACAGCAATGTTGCCGTCCTGGGTTCTGACTTTGTAAAGGAAAAAGGTTTATTCAAAGGAGCTGATCCCGTTGGAAAGACCATTAGTGTGCGTGGAGCAAAATTCAGGGTTATTGGGGTTTTGGAATCAAAGGGTTCCACCTTTGGAAATAACCAGGATCTCAGGGTTTTGATACCAATTCAGATGGCCAGGTCCTTATTTACTCAACCCCGAATAAACTATAATTTAAGCGTTAAGGTAGAAAACAAGGAGTTTTTAGAGGCGGCTCAAGAGGATGCCATCCTCACTTTTAGAAATATCAGAAAGCTCAATCCTGTGGAAGAAAATAATTTCGGCATAGAAAAGAGCGATGATTTGATAAATAGAATTTTTTCCATTACTGGTTACTTGAATATGGCAGCCTGGGTTATATCTATCATTACCATTTTTGGTTCTTCCATCGCACTGATGAATATTATGCTTGTAAGCGTTACTGAAAGAACCCGTGAAATAGGAGTTCGTAAAGCACTGGGTGCTAAAAGTAAAACTATTGCTACCCAATTCTTTATGGAAACACTTATAATTGGTCAGATTGGGGGTATAATTGGGATTCTGATAGGGATCCTTATTGGTTTCGGAGTTTCTGCAGCCGCAGGTTTCGATTTCACCACTCCATGGATCGCTATGCTTTGGGCAACGGCAATCACCATTCTTGTGGCTATCCTTGCCGGAAGTTATCCCGCCGCTAAAGCCGCAAAACAAGATCCTATTGAATCATTAAGATACGAGTAAAGATAAAGTTACCAGATTAATTTACAACCTTCTCAAAGTAGCCATATAACTCACCTTTTGTAATATTGGCGCCCTGCTGAATAAGCGCAAAAATATCTTTATTGCGATCGTCGCTTATCGCTTTGGTAGATGTGTAGATATTTACCGATTCATCCAGAAGATTTCCCTGTAGCCAGTTATATCCTTCTTTAGTTCTAAGATCAATAGCCTCATTTTCTATTTTAATAGCTATAAGGTTGATCGTAGCCGCAGTAATTTGAAATAGAAAAACTTGATTGGGCGAAAAATGCTCCAGGTACTCTACTTTATTTAAGACTGCTTCCCATACGAGATCACTGAAAACGTCAAGTTCCTGCTCGGCGACTTCCGGTTTACTACTTTTTATTTCCTGCCACTCATCGGCAGTAATAGATTGGCTTGCCAGGAAATTGATGAATTCCTGGTGCATTTCTTCAAATTGTTCTTTGGTTAAGCGGGCGTATTTCATTTTCAGTAAAAAATTAAAGGGAATCTAAATATACATTGAGATTAATTCAACCGGCAAACTTGCTGCGTAGTATTACAACTTGCAAATTTGGGTTTCACTAAAATAGAAAAGCCCACTCATAAAGAGCAGGCTTATTCTTAGGTGTAAAATAAATTAAGCTTCAGCTACAACATCAAAGCTAAAGTTTGAGATCACCTCACGGTGGAAACGCAAAGTAGCGTCATACTGTCCCAAACGCTTGATGTTACCACCTGCGATATTAATAAATTTCTTTTCGATTTCCACACCTTCCTTAGCCAGTGCATCGGCAAGGTCGGCATTGGTAATAGATCCAAACAATTTGTCTCCAGCTCCTGCTTTTGCAGGGATCCTGATTTCCAAACCATTTAGTTTTTCAGCCTGTTTTTTGGCTTCGTCTATGTGCTTTTGTTCTTTATAGGCACGTTGTTTCAGGGTTTCAGCTAAAACTTTCTTAGCTGAAGGGGTTGCAAGCTGTGCATATCCCTGAGGAATTAAAAAGTTACGCCCGTATCCGTTTTTCACGTCTACCACGTCATCTTTAAAGCCTAAATTATCTACGTCTTTCTTAAGTATCAATTCCATAAAACTGCCTTTTTTATTTTAATAAATCACCAACGTATGGCATTAGTGCCAAATGACGGGCGCGTTTAACGGCAACAGCCACTTTTCTTTGGTATTTCAATGAAGTTCCTGTAAGACGTCGAGGTAACAATTTACCTTGCTCGTTTACGAAACTCATTAAGAAATCCGGATCCTTATAATCTATATATTTAATTCCAGATCTTTTAAACCGGCAATACTTCTTGGTTTTTGAAGTTTCTATGTTAAGAGGGGTAAGATACCTGATCTCCCCGTCTTTCTTTCCTTTTGCTTGTTGTTCAATAGAGGTAGCCATACTTACGCTTTTTCTTGTTTACGGTTTCTTCTTTTCTCAGCCCATGCGATAGCATGCTTGTCTAACTTCACAGTTAGGTAACGCATCATGCGCTCATCTCTTCTGAAGGCAAGTTCCAATGGCTCGATAGCCTCACCTGGTGCCTGGAATTCAAATAAGTGATAAAAACCACTTTTTTTGTGTTGGATTGGATAAGCCAGCTTTCTAAGCCCCCAATCTTCTTTCGATATCATCTTTGCACCTTTAGAAACAAGAAATTCTTCGTATTTCTGAACTGTCTCCTTTATCTGCTCATCAGATAAAACGGGATTCAAGATGAAAACAGTTTCGTAATGATTCATATAAAATTACTTTTAATTAAATTTGGCTGCAAAAGTAGAATTATTATTTCTATTTTCAAAGCCCTATCGCATAGATAAAGTTCATTTATACTCGATGAATGTCTGCATTAACTTGTAATTAATAAATTTAATGACTAATATTGTTATTACTTAACCTATCTGACTGTGGAAGAAATTTTACTCAAATGTGCTGTTGTTGATGATTCCAGCTTACAAAGATTGTCTATTGTCAAGCTGATTAAAGACCATTCCAATCTAAAATTAGTGGCAGAGTACAATAACGCCATCGAAACAAAAAACGGATTACTTGACACCGAAATCGACCTGATTTTCCTGGACATTGAAATGCCTATACTTTCGGGCTTTGAACTTCTTGACGATCTTCCCAATAAACCTCAGATTATATTTGTAACCGGTAAGACCCAATATGCTTTTAAAGCTTTTGATTATGACGCGGTAGACTACATTCACAAGCCAGTCACCAAAGAGCGTTTTAATAATGCGGTTGGTAAGGCAATTAATCTTTATAAACTTAAACACCAGGTTCCTATTAACCCTGAAGAAGAGGAATTCATTTTTGTGAAAAGCAACCTAAAAAACAGAAAGGTTTTTCTGAATAAACTAAAATACATTCAGGCCTTAGGCGACTATGTTAAGTTTGTAACGGAAAAGGAAAATTTTGTGGTCTTAGCTACAATGAAATCTTTTGAAGAACAATTGCCAAACGATAAATTTCTGCGAACTCACAAGTCTTATATTGTAAATCTTGATAAAATTGAGCGCTACAACAGTAAAAATATTGAAATAGACCAACAAAAACTTCCGCTTAGCCGACATAAAAAGGGTGACCTTGTAGAAGCTTTAAGCCAAATTCATTAATTTTTTAGATTTCTAATCAATTTTTTATTTAGCAGCTCCAAAAAGAGGTTTTTTTATATAGGATCTACATTTACCACTACTCGTACACTCCTAAAAGTACCAATTGATTTAAAACTGCTCAGAATCCTATTTGTAAGCGTTTTGGTTTTTTCCAAACTCTGCTGCTGTGGAATTTTAAGCAGGATATTTTTATAATATTCATTTCGAATACGTGCTATAGGCGGAAATTCAGGACCAAGAACATACTCTGCAAATACATTTGTAAGTGACTTCGCCAACCAGTCGGCGGCAGTATTATTAGTTGAGTAATCCCGACTTCTCAATGTGAACCGAATAATCCTGTAATATGGCGGATATTTGTAATTGTAGCGCTCCTCAAGTTGCTCCTTGTACATTGCTTCGTAATCTCCTGTAGAAACCTGCTGAATGATCTGATGATTTGGATTATAACTCTGGATCAATACCTTTCCTCGTTTTTTAGTTCTTCCTGCCCTACCCGCAACCTGAAGCATCAGTTGAAAACTGCGTTCGTGTGCTCTAAAATCAGGAAAATTTAATAGATTATCTGCATTCATGATTCCCACCAGGTTAACGTGTCTGAAATCGAGGCCTTTGGTCACCATCTGGGTGCCAACCAAAATATCGATCTCCTGATTTTCAAAAGCACTAATTATTTTATCAAAAGCGTATTTACCCCGAGTGGTATCCTGGTCCATTCTGCCTATTTTGTGTTTCGGAAAAAGAGCTTTGAGTTCGGTCTCTATTTGTTCTGTTCCAAATCCCTTGGTAGTGATCTCAGTGCTTTGGCAAGCCATACATTTTTGTTGCATCGCGATATGATATCCACAATAATGGCAACGTAACTGGTTATTATGGGAGTGGTAGGTTAAACTAACGTCACAGTTGGGACATTGCGGGGAATGACCACAGGTATTACATTCCAGAATTGGCGAAAAACCACGCCTGTTTTGAAACAGGATTACCTGTTCTTCTTCTTTTAATGTCGATTTTATCTCTTCCAGAAGCCGATCAGAAAAATGGCCAGTCATTTGTTTTTTCTTATGCTTGGTCTTTATATCAACGATCTCTATTTCCGGCAGCAAGACGTCCCCATACCTGCGATTCAATTCAACAAGACCATATTTATGATGCTGTGCATTAAAATATGATTCCAATGAGGGAGTGGCTGATCCAAGCAAAATATTCGCCTTAAAAAATGAAGCTAAAACCACTGCAGCATCCCTTGCATGATATCTTGGCGCGGGATCATATTGCTTAAAAGAACTTTCATGTTCTTCATCTACCACAACTAATCCCAGATTTTTAAAAGGTAGAAAAATTGAAGAACGCGCTCCAATAACCACCTGACCAGAGCCTGCATCCTCAAGAATTTTCCGGTATACCTCTACCCTTTCATTAACTGAATATTTGCTGTGATAGATTAAAACCTTTTCTCCAAAATAATGCTGTAACCGTTGGATAAGCTGGGTGGTCAGGGCAATTTCCGGCAGCAAATAAAGTGCTTGTTTTCCTGCATTCAAAACCTCTTTAATAAGTTCAATATAGATCTCCGTCTTTCCGGAAGAGGTGATTCCATGCAGCAGCCCAACCTTGTTTTCAGTAAAAAGTTCTTTTATTTCTGAAAAAGCTTTTTGCTGAAATTCACTAAAAATAATTTCTTTTGAGGTGGTTTCCCCAGAAAAGCTCACTCTGTCCGTCTGTTCATAGAATTCTTCCAGGATGCCTTTATCAATCAAAGATTTTATTGTTCCCGGCGAAGCTTTGCTTTTCTTAAGTAGGCTCTTTTGTTTTATTGGTTTACGGCTTTTTGCTGTTAAGCTGAAATAGGTCAGCATAATCTCCCTTTGACTTGGTGCCCGGCTTAAAGAATCCAGAAGTTCATGCATAGCAGCTTCTTCACTGAAATTCTCACTGAGTTTTATATAACGGGTCCTCTTAGGTTTATACTGTTCATAAATCTCCTGGTTTAAAACAACCAAATCTTTTTCCAGAAGTTTGTTGATAACCGGTAAAACTGTTTTTTTATCCAGCACCTTCATTACTTCCTGGATCTTTAAGGAAGATTGTCGTTGAAGGGCTTCCAGTAAGACAAATTCATCATCGGTTAAACCATCATCATTTTGAAGTGCTTCCTTGTTTTTCAACTGGATCACACCTTCACTTTCCAATAAAAAAGCTCCGGGGAGTGCAGCACGAAGCACATCTCCTTCAGTACACATATAATATGAGGAAATCCATGCCCAGAATTTTAATTGATTCGGGGTGATAAGCGGTACTTTATCAAGGATTTGATGAATTGGTTTTGCTTCGTAAACTTCTGGAGGAATCTGGTGGATTTTTGCCGCAATACCTGTATAGATCTTTGATTTTCCAAAAGGAACAGCTAATCTCATTCCCGGTGTTAGGAAACTGGCTTCTTCAGATGAAACTTCATAAGTAAAGCGCTTATCTAAAGGAAGCGGAAGAATTACATCAACAAAATAGGGCATTTACACCGGGGTTTGAAAAATTATATAGAAACATAAAAGTAAAAAACCATCCTATAATAGAATGGTTTTTTCTCATTTTGTTATTGACAGACTATTCTACACGTTCCCAGGTTTTGGTTTTGTAGAAAAAGGCAACATATCCTCTCACATTAAGTTTATTGGGATTTTCCTGATCCAGCCAAATCCTTCCTTTATATTCTTTTCCTGATTTAGGATCGATTAATGTTCCGCCAGAATATTCTTCACCGTCCTTCTCAAACCCAGTTATAACTTTAAGTCCTTCAATAGGTTTATCTTTAAGTTCTCCGCTACATTTTTCACAGGTTTGATCGCGATCTTCTTCTTTCATTATTCTAATTACCTTTCCTGCGACTTCTCCGCCATTTTCGTAAATTTCTATAATGGAATTTACTTTTCCGGCATCATTAGTCACCTGCCATTTTCCGAAAATGCTTTGAGATTGCATTTGGAAACAGGTGAAAAAGGCACAAAGAAAAATCAGTATAAGACTCACATTAATTTTCATAGCAATTTTATTTATTGGAAATTATTTTCCAAGCATTCCTTTTTTAAGGTCTTCATCGGCAGGCTTATCAGATAACCATATTCCAAAGAGGGCTCGTTTAAATTCCATTCCTTTGATATTACCTGATTCTTCGCCATTTCTATAAACAGTAACTCCATTATTCGGGAGGTATACAATGTCAAATATATCCTCCTGGTTGATCTGCTCATCAAAGAAACTCTTAAATTTTGCAATTTCCGTAGAAATTGGAGCTGTATTCCCCTTAGTGGCGTTCTCAAAACCTTCATTTATTGCGTCTATCATTCTTTTGCTGGTGATCATTTTTGAAACGATGTGCAACCTGATAGCCATTGGCTCATCGGCTTTCATGATTTCAGAGGCATTCGAAGATTTAGACTGGAGGTAAAGACCTCCTGCGTACATATCCATCCAGAATTTTTCTCTAACCCCAGCACCATTAAGGTCCATTTTTTCTGAACCGTATTCCAGAGTATTAGGCAAAGTAGCTCCACCAACTTCGGTTTGAGCCTGACTAAGAGAAACGCTGAAAACAGCGATTAATACAAAGATTATTCTTTTCATTTTTTGTGGTTTAAGTGATTAAAATTATTTAAAATTCTTTTTCAGTTTTATTAAAGAGGCGTTAAGTTCAAATCCCAACAATAATATGTTGGAGTTAATCCAAATGTATACCATTAAAATCAAGAGGGCTCCAATGGACCCGTATAATTCGTTATAAGAGGAGAAATTGTCAATATAAAGTCCAAACAAATAAGTGGTTAATAAAATAAGAATGGTTGTAAATAATGCTCCAATGGAAAAGAATTTTGCCTTCCTGGCTTCTTTAGTGCCAAAAAAATATAATGTAGCGACCCCAATATAAATCAATAAGATAAATGCACTATATTTTACCAGTTGTGCACCTACTCCATCCTTGGGGACCAAGCCTAAATCATCAAGGTCGTCCAGGGCATATGTAAGGTAAACCGCCAGTATTACAGTAATGAGCAACAACAGTGCCATGATAAACGATACCCCTACAGCTATGATGTACTGCCTGATTATAGAGCGGTTGGCATTAGTATGATAAGAAAATTCAAATCCGGTGAAAATCGCGTTTACCCCGTTTGTCATTAAGAAAATGGATAAGATGAAAGCCACAGAAAGCAGCCCACCCCTTGGTGTATTAGCAATATCCAGAAAAATATCATTGAAAAAAACCGAGGTTTGTGGTGGTAACAGCGAATCCATAAAAATCAGGAATTGCAGCTGAAAATCGTCTATAAACTGAATATATGGAATCAAATTCAGCATAAAAAGAAGAAAGGGAAAAAGCGCCATAAAAAAGCTAAAAGCAATAGCACTTGCCCGGGTAGAAAAAGTTCCTTTTATTATTCCACCGGAATAAATTTCCCAAAGATCATAAAGCGATAAGCCATCTAAACCCGGCAAAATCATGCTCTTGGTTTTGCTTTCCCACCAATTGGAGAATCGCTCCAGTTTAGATTCAAATGCTTTTTTCAGGGACATATTATATAGCTTTTAAGCTAAGGTCTTTGTTGTGTACAGAATGGGTTAGAGCTCCACTGGAAATATAATCTACACCACAATCTGCATATTCACGAGCTGTTTGAAGGGTTATTCCTCCGCTAGATTCCGTTTGACATTTTCCATTAATTAAGGCTATTGCTTTTTTGGTATCTTCATAATTAAAGTTATCTATTAGAATCCTATAAACACCTTCAGACTTTAATATTTCTTCAATTTCCTTAAGATTTCGGGCTTCTACTATAATTTTTAAATCCAGGTTTTTATCGTTTAAATAATCTTTAGTTTTCTGGATAGCTCTGGTAATTCCACCAGCAAAATCTATATGGTTATCCTTTAACATGATCATATCAAACAAACCGAATCTATGGTTTTCGCCTCCACCAATTGTTACCGCCCACTTTTCCAGAGCTCTAATTCCGGGAGTGGTTTTACGGGTATCGAGAATTTTAGTGTTTGTACCTTCTAAAACATCAGCAAACTGTTTGGTTTTGGTGGCGATAGCACTCATTCTTTGCATTGCATTTAGTACCAGCCGTTCCGCCTTTAAAATTGACTGAGAATTCCCTTCAACATAAAAAGCAATATCTCCGGGTTTCATCTCACTGCCATCTTTTAAAAAGATTTTGGTTTGGAGCCCGGGATCTACTTTTTCAAAAACCTGAAGCGCGAAATCAACTCCGGCAAGAATACCTGTATCTTTTACCAACAGCTTTGCTTTCCCGCTTGCTTCGGTAGGAATACAGGCTAAAGAACTGTGATCTCCATCACCAACATCTTCCCTTAAAGCATTGGTGATAATTAAATCTATTTCTTTTTCGAATTGGTCTTTTGAGATCATTTGCAATACTTATTTTTGTAAAAGTAGGAAAGTCTTCGTTAAATTAAGGAAATGACCATAAAATTAGTGTGTATAGGCAAGACCGATAGTACCGAGTTAAAACAACTCATAGAAAAATATGAAAAGAGACTTCAGTTTTATATAAGATTTGAAATTGAAATAATTCCCGATCTCAAAAAAGCCAGGAATCTGGATGAAAATCAGCAGAAGATAAAAGAAGGAGAACTCATTTTATCTAAGGTACAAGCTTCAGATTTTTTGGTGTTACTTGACGAAAAAGGGAAGGAATTCACCTCAGTAGGATTTTCAGAATATATTCAGAAAAGACTGAACAGTGGGTTAAAGCAATTGATCTTTGTTATTGGTGGCCCTTACGGATTTTCTGAAGCCGTGTACACAAGAGCCGATTCGAAGCTGTCGCTTTCCAAACTTACCTTTTCTCACCAAATGGTGCGATTATTTTTTACAGAACAACTATATCGCGCCTTTACCATTTTAAAAAACGAACCTTATCACCATCAATAAATCACAATGGATCTAGTATTTGCCACTCATAACAAAAATAAGATGAAGGAGATTAAAACCCTTCTTCCGCATTATATTAATTTACTTTCCCTGGACGATATAGGTTGTAAAGAGGAAATTCCAGAAACCAGTGACACTATAGAAGGAAATGCCGTTTTAAAGGCTGAATATGTAAAGCACAGGTATGGCTATGATGTTTTTGCTGATGATACCGGTTTGGAAGTAGAAGCTCTGGATGGCTCACCGGGAGTTTTATCTGCGCGATACGCCGGGGAAGAAAAAAATGACCAGGCCAACATGGAAAAACTTCTTCAGGAATTGAAGGATAAAGATAACCGCAAGGCCAGGTTTAAAACCGTGATCGCACTGAATTTAAATGACAGGCAAAACCTCTTTGTTGGCACTTGTTACGGAACAATAATAGAAGAAGCTCTTGGAAATCAGGGTTTTGGATACGACCCCATTTTTCAACCTGAGGGGCATGATAAGACTTTTGCTGAAATGAGCCTGTCTGAAAAATCAGAATTAAGTCACCGGGCGAAGGCATTTAGAGCGCTAATCTCCTATCTTTCAAAATAAAAGCCTTCAGAAAGGATTTATTGCGCACGAAGCCGTACCTTTGCCGCTTATTTTAATTTTTATATGAACAAATTTGAACAATTAGGTTTAAACCCTTCAATTCTTAAAGCAGTCGAAGAAATGGGTTTTGAAAGCCCAAGTGAAATTCAGGAAAAAGCTATTCCTGTTTTGTTAAATGAAGACACCGATATGGTGGCCCTGGCCCAAACCGGAACAGGTAAAACAGCTGCTTTTGGATTTCCGCTTATCCAGAAAATCAATTCTAACGCTAAACATACTCAGGCATTGATTCTCTCACCTACCCGTGAGCTTTGCCTGCAGATCACCAACGAATTAAAGAATTACTCTAAATTCGAAAAAAACCTAAATGCGGTAGCTATTTATGGTGGTGCGAGTATTACTGACCAGGCCCGCCAGATTGAGCGAGGAGCGCAAATTATTGTAGCTACTCCAGGTCGTATGCAGGATATGATGAATCGTAGAATGGTAGATATCACTAAAATAGATTACTGTGTTTTAGATGAGGCCGATGAGATGCTGAATATGGGCTTCTATGAAGACATAACCTCTATTCTTGCTGATACTCCAAAAAGTAAAAATACCTGGCTTTTTTCTGCTACTATGCCTAAAGAAGTAGCAACAATCGCCAAGAAATTTATGAAAACTCCCATAGAGATTACTGTGGGAACAAAAAACCAGGGAACCAGTAATGTTTCGCACGAATACTATTTGGTAAATTCCCGTCAACGTTATGAAGCTCTAAAAAGACTGGCAGATGCAAATCCCGATATTTTTTCGGTGATCTTTTGCCGAACAAAAAGAGACACTCAAAAAGTTGCTGAAAAACTTATTGAAGACGGTTACAGTGCTGCAGCTCTTCACGGAGATTTAAGTCAGAACCAGCGTGACCTTGTGATGAAGAGTTTCAGAACCAAACAAATTCAAATGCTTGTGGCTACAGATGTTGCCGCTCGTGGCATTGACGTAGAAGATATAACCCACGTGATCAACTACCAGTTGCCAGACGAAATTGAAACCTACACCCACCGAAGCGGTAGAACCGGAAGAGCTGGGAAAAGTGGAGTTTCTATGGTTATTGTTTCAAAAAGTGAAGTGCGTAAAATCAAGAGTATTGAACGCATAATTCAGCAGAAATTCGAGCAAAAAGATATTCCTGATGGAATGGAGATTTGCAGAGTTCAGTTATTTCACCTGGCCAACGATATCAAGGAAACCGAGATCAACCATGAAATAGATCCTTATTTACCAAGCATTAACGAGGTACTTGAAGGTTTTAGCCGTGAGGAGCTTATTAAAAAATTCTTCTCTGTAGAATTCACCCGTTTCTTTAATTATTACAAAAATACACCAGACCTAAGCTCTGAGGGAAGAGGTTCAGAAAGATCTTCCGGAGGAGAAGAATCAACTAGATTCTTTATCAATATTGGAGCTAAAGATGGTTTCGATTGGATGAGCCTGAAGGATTTCCTTAAGGCAACTCTTGATCTGGGGCGTGATGATGTCTATAAAGTGGATGCCAAATCTACGTTCTCATTCTTTAATACCGATGCGGTGCATGCCGATAAGGTTATTGAAACTTTCAAAAACTTCAAACATAACGGCCGTCATATCGATGTAGAGATTACAACTGATTCCGGACGTGTAGGAGGAAGAAAAAGAAGCGGTGGTGAACGTTCCGGAAAACCTTTCAATAAAGGTGGAAAATCTGGAGGAAGACGTTCTGAAGGCTTTGAGAAAAAAGGCCGGGGCGGTAAAAAAACCGGTGGTCGTAGTAATAATATAGAAAGTTCGCTTAAGCGAAGACGTTCTAAGAAATAAATAGATCATAGGCGCTTAAAATATCAAAACTGGCATTGTTTTTTATGGGTATTTTATATTTTAGGCGCCAATTATTATGAAGTATAACTTTTTCTTTTTTTTACTCTTTTTTACTGGGTTTTATGCCGCTGCACAGGACGTGGTTTCGGGTACGGTGATGAATGCCGCCGATGACAAACCAATAGAACGGGTTCATATAGTGAATCTTAATCAGGTTAAAGGCGCAGTAAGCGATGAGGATGGTAAGTTTGAGTTACCAGCAAAAGTAAACGATACCCTATATTTTACTTACCTCGGATTTAAATCCATAAAAGTTCGTGTTACCAACGATTGGATGAAATACGGGAACGTGAAAGTGAAAATGACCGAACTGGGAATTGCCCTGGAGGAAGTTGTTGTAAGTTCGGTTACTTTAACCGGATACCTGGAAATCGATGCCAGGAATATCCCTATTTACGAGAATCAGCGCTACAGTATTTCTGGTTTAAATACCGGTTATGAGGCAGGTACAAGTTCACCCAGCGCAGTATCAAAGGTTTTAGGCTCCCTATTTAACCCGGCAGACCTCGTCAATAATATCTTCGGAAAAAGACCGCAACAGATGCGGAAACTACGACAAATGAAGCAAGATGATGAGATAAGGAATCTCCTGCGCAATAAATTTGATCGTGAAACTCTTATGGCCCTGCTGCAGATAAATAAAGTTGAAATCGATGAGATCTTAGGCCGATGTAATTATTCCCGGGATTTTATGCGTACAGCTAATGATCTACAGATCCTGGATGCGATTAGCGGTTGCTATGAGGAGTACAAAGTACTGCAGCGAAATTAATTTTTACTCTCTAAAATCGCTTTAAGATTTACAAGCCCTTTTTCGAGATCATTCCCCAACAATTTATCTACACTATAAAAGATTGACATTATACTAAGAGGAAAAGGAAGCAATCCACGCACTCCCCACACTATTTTAGATTTGTTAGGCTCCAGTTCTTTAATAGCAATGTATGTTAATGAATTAAGTTTTATGGGACGAACAAATAATAAGCGTGTCTCCATAATAGCCATTGGTTTCAGTTTTATAATTTTTTGGGTTCCCTCCCCTACTTTTCTATTTCCTCTCCAGTAAAAACCGGCACTTTCTTTAGCGTCTTCACCCTTAAATTTCAGGAGTGCATCGGGATCTTTCTTAAACCACGGTACCCAATAAGGTTGTTTTTTTAACTGACTTACATAATTGAATATTTCTGCTCTCGAGGCATTGATTACCATTGTACGGCTTAGGTCATATGATTTTTTAGCATAAGCATGTAAAAAAGCGAAAAAAGTAATTAACGCTATAATAAGGTAAAAAAAGAGGGTCATACGTAGGGGCTTCAACTGCTAAAAATAACAAATTTATCTTGATGATTTATACTGCTCCAAAAGTTGTTCTGAATTTTTTATACATTTTTTAGCCCAATTGAATTCAATTTCCAGTTTTTCTTCCGGGGTTAATTCCCAGGACTGTTTGCTATGATGAAGTCTACTGGTTAAGGATTGCAAAATTATCGCTGCTGAAACTGAAATATTAAGGCTTTCCGTAAACCCATGCATGGGAATTTTTAAACGAACATCGGCTTCTTTAAGAACTTCCTCAGAAAGTCCCGCTTTTTCTGTGCCGAAGAGAACTGCTGATGGTTTTGAAATTTCAAAATTTTCTAGATCCCGGGCATCTCCATAAGGGGTAGTTGCCACAATTTGATAACCTTTCTCCTTTAAGCTGTTAATACAATCTTTAGTAGAATTATACCGGTTTACATCAACCCATTTCTGCGCTCCCATCGCAATTTCTTTATCGATTCTTCTTGGTTGTCGTTCTTCTATCACATGTATATTCTGAATTCCAAATACATCGCAGCTGCGTATTACCGCACTGGTATTATGTAATTGATGAACATCCTGGGTTACCACCGTAAAGTAATTGGTGCGTTTTGAAAGAACTTCCTTAAAAAGCTTGTTGCGACGAGGTGTTAAAAAGCTTTTGAGATGATCCAGTAACTGCTGTTTTTCCATGTCCCAAAATTAAAAATTACCCCTGAATTAGATGATTTTCCTAAGTTTTTTCTCTACTTAATTTAATATTGGACTACGGGCTATCAAAAAGTGCTTATTTTTATATTAATTAATATTTAGCTATGAAAAAAATTGTTGTCTTAACCGGTGCCGGAGTAAGTGCAGAAAGTGGAATTAGCACTTTCAGAGATGCCGATGGACTATGGGAAAATCATGATATTATGGAAGTTGCCTCTCCTGAAGGTTGGTCACGCAACCAGGAATTAGTTTTGGAGTTCTACAACAAACGCCGCCGCCAGCTATTAGAGGTTAAGCCGAATCCTGCTCATTTTGCCCTGGCTGAACTTGAAGAATATTATGAGGTAGAGATCATCACTCAAAATATTGACGATCTACATGAGCGTGCCGGAAGTACGAAGGTTACCCATTTGCACGGTGAACTTTTAAAAGCCAGAAGTACTTTTAATGAAAATCTGGTCATGGATTGGAAAAAGGATATTAAAATAGGTGATTTCTGTGAGTTTAACTACCAACTCCGACCTCATGTAGTATGGTTTGGAGAGGCCGTACCATTGTTTGAAAAAGCCGCAGAAATTACGGCTAAGGCAGATATCCTCATCATAATCGGCACTTCAATGCAGGTTTATCCGGCTGCAGGCCTAATGCAATTTTCCCCTGAGGAAATTCCAGTTTACTTTGTTGATCCTAATCCCAACATTACTCCTGAAGAGAATCTTACAATTATTGAAGAGAGAGCTTCAACAGGAGTTCCTAAACTGGTAAATAAGCTTATAAAATCTTCAGCATAAAGCTTTAAAAAGAATCAACCTGGCTGTTTTATAGATGATTTGTAAGCAGTATATTTGGGGCTTTATAATCCAAACAACATAACCCAATGACTCCGCTAACCGCCATCTCGCCAATAGACGGCAGATACCACGCTAAAACTAAAAGTCTTTCGGCTTATTTTAGTGAAGAAGCCTTAATTAAATACCGCGTAAAGATTGAAGTGGAATATTTTATCGCTCTTTGTGATATTCCTCTACCTCAGCTAAGTTCCTTTCCGAAGGATAAATACCCTCATTTACGTGATATTTACCAAAATTTCACAACAATAGACGCTCAGGCGGTTAAGGAAATAGAAAAGACAACAAACCACGATGTAAAAGCCGTAGAATATTTTCTGAAAGAGAAATTCGATAAACTCGAGCTTCAGGATTTTAAAGAGTTCATCCATTTTGGTCTGACTTCTCAGGATATAAATAATACTGCTGTTCCGTTAAGTCTCAGAAGTGCCATTGAGGATGAATACCTTCCTGTTTTAGATGAAATACGTGTAAAGCTGAAGGAGCTTTCTCAGGAATGGTCTAATGTTCCGCTACTCGCAAGAACTCATGGTCAACCAGCTTCCCCAACCCGACTTGGTAAAGAATTAGAGGTATTTTCGGTAAGATTGGAAGAACAACTTATCCAATTACATTATATCCCTCATGCTGCAAAATTTGGTGGTGCTACCGGTAATTACAATGCCCACAAGATCGCTTATCCCAACATTGACTGGAAAGAATTCGGAAGAAATTTCGTTGAGGAGATCCTGGGACTTCATCACTCGTTTCCAACAACCCAAATAGAGCACTATGATCATATGGCTGCTCTTTTTGATGTTTTAAAACGCATCAATAATATCCTCATTGATCTCGATAGGGATATCTGGACCTACGTTTCTATGGATTATTTTAAACAAAAAATAAAAAAAGGAGAAATAGGCTCTTCTGCCATGCCGCATAAAGTAAATCCTATCGATTTTGAAAACAGCGAAGGAAACCTGGGAATTGCAAATGCGATTTTTGAACATCTTTCAGCTAAATTACCGATAAGCCGCTTACAGCGTGATCTAACCGATAGTACTGTGCTGCGCAATATTGGCGTGCCATTGGGCCACACTTTTATTGGATTTAAATCTACCTTAAAAGGTTTAGGTAAGTTATTGCTGAATGAAGAAAAACTCAACGCCGATCTGGAAGCAAACTGGGCCGTTGTGGCTGAAGCTATTCAAACTATTCTAAGACGGGAAGGTTATAAAAATCCCTATGAAGCATTAAAGGGGTTAACCCGTACCAATGAGAAAATAAACAAGGATAGCATTTCAGAATTCATTGATAGCCTGGATGTTTCTGCTGAAATTAAAGACGAACTCAAAGCTATAACACCCCAGAATTATACTGGAATATAATTATAAGATCCCGTCGGAAGTATTAATTCCCGGCGGGATTTTTATGCATATTTTTTTACTTAGAGCGTTCTTCACGGATATCTAATTCAACCTCTCCTTCAAACATTTGGGTAATATTTTTTATTCCTTCCAGATTAAAGTCACCTTTTTCCATAGATCTCAGGAGGTTCAACATTTCCTTTGGTTCCATATCTTCTCCCAAAATTCTCGCAAGCCCCACTCCCCGACTGTCATCAAAACCGAATAAAATGAATTCATCTACAGCATCCTCTTCACCGGTGTAATAAATTTCCGCTTTGCGAAGCCCCGAACCGTATCTCATAAGAAGTTGGTATTCATCATTTTTAAGTATTTCCTGAAGTTGTGCTTTTTCTTCCTCATACTTCTCTTTATTAGCCTTTAATGGATATGCGAGAACATTAACTTTTCGAATACTTTCAAGAGTTTGTTTTTGCTTTTCATCCAGGTCTTCGTTATTGGCCAGGAGGCTGGCAGGAATATCTAAGGCAATGAAATTGCTCTCTTCAAGATTTTCAACATAATATTCCTGAATTGTAGGTTCATTGCCACAGGAAGTCAAAATGACAACAAAAATCCATGGAAATCCTAAAAATTTAAAGAGCTTCATGCTATGATTTTTTGTCAATGTTGTTTAATTCTTCGGCGCCAGGTACTTTGAGATCCTGGGTTAATCTAGATAATTGAGAAAGATCGATATCACCGGTAATACTGAGAATCACCGAAATTGGTTCCCCATCTTCCTGCCCTTCCATGAACATAAAGAGCTCGCTTACTACATTTTCATTTTTCCCGGGTTTTGAATAAAATTTAATATTTTTTCCATCCTCATTTACCCTCATCAGTTGCTCCAGGCTTCCATTATTAAGATAGCTATCCACATCCCGAGACATTTCAGACCTCACTTTGCTGTTAGAAGAAGTAAACATTCTTATCTCATCAAGGTTTTCTATTAATCTCATATATTGTTGAGCTTCCTCATCTCCTTCACTAAAGTCAACTTTAGCCAGCATTTTAAACATTTTACTGGTCATTATCATCGCATCAACCTCCTTCATATTCTCATATTTTTCAAAGGCTTGAGCATTGGTAAAAATTGGAAGTAATCCCAGTATAAAAAGTATCGCTATTTTTTTCATCTCTTTAATTATTCGTGTTTAATTATTCTTTCTCTTGTTTTATTGAATTCCTTCAGGTAACCCAGGTCTTTTTTTCTTTCGTTCATTATTTCTGAAACCATTTTGAGAGTTTCCTGTGTCTTTTCAAGTGCGATTTCCTCATCATGAATGGTGCCTAAAGCACTATTATCATTGCTACTGAACTCCCCTTTTAAAAGAAAAACCCCTACCAATGCAAGGATAATTATCGCAGCAACTCCACTCCAAACATAAAACTTTTTTCCTGAAACCCTAGATTGAATTGATTTTCGGTTTTGATCCTGGAATGAAAATCGACTCCGGTATTTCTCTAAATGAGCAGGCACTTTATTTTTTAAAAAATAATTTTTAAGAGATTTCTCTTCAGCCCTTGTGGTCTCACCAGCCAGATATTTTTTCAGTAAGCGCTCAACTTTATCTCTTTCCATAATTGTTTTTAGTCTGCAATTCTTCTATTTTCTTACTTCGCATTAAATTTGGTATAAACCTTGCTCTTTTTTATGGTAAAATTATATTATAAATTTTTAATTTAAGAAGAGTTAGTTTATACATGTAAAGCCTTAAATCTATGATTAAAATTTATTACTAATTAATTTTTAGTTTACGATTTTGTAGGTATTTTTAGCCCTTTCACAAAAACTTAACATTTATGAAGATTTACCGATTATTATTTCTTTTTCTAATTTCTTCCACCCTATTCGTATCCTGTTCTAAGGACGACGACGATGTAATTGATGATGAGGTAGGACAACCCGGTCCCGATCGAAATTTGGATATAGAAGATTTTATTTATAAAGGAATGAACAATATCTACCTTTATAAATCGAATGTCCCTAAACTCGCTGATAATTATTTTTCAACTCAGTCTGATTTGAACGATTTTCTTGATGAATTTGATTCTCCTGAAGACCTCTTTTATGATGCTTTGGTTTACGATTATGGTGTTAAGGATAAATTTAGCTTCATGACAGCCGATTATATCGAGCTTGAAAATCGCTTTGCAGGGACAAGCACTACTACCGGAATGAATTATGGGTTTACATATCACCCGAACGATAATACAAAAGTTCTACTTTATGTACGTTATGTACAACCCAATACTTCCGCGGCAGATGCCGGCATTGAAAGAGGAATGATCTTTAATAAAGTGGACGGTCAGGTAATGACTGCTTCAAATTACAGCTCTTTGGTTTCTCCCGAAAACTTCACCCTGCATGAAGCTGAATTTGCTGAAAATAATGATATCCTAGATCTCGACGAAACTTATGACCTTTCTAAAGCCGAGTACACCGCAAACCCAGTTTACATCACTAAAACTATGGATGTGGAAGGTAAAAAGGTGGGTTATTTAATGTATAATAGTTTTACCGCCGATTTTGATCCTGAACTTAACGCTGCTTTTGCCGACTTTAAAGCTGAGGGTATTGATGAACTTGTCCTCGATCTTCGTTATAACGGTGGCGGAAGAGTTGAAACTGCAGTAGATTTATCCAGCATGATCACTGGTCAGTATGAAGGAGAAATTTTCAATCAACAGCAGTGGAATGCTTCATACCAGGCATACTTTGAAGAAAACGATCCCGATGACTTGGTTGACCGATTTAATGATAAAATTGGAAATGGAGACCTTATTAATAGCCTTAACCTCGAGAAAGTCTATATTATTGCTGGAAGGTCAAGTGCTTCTGCAAGTGAACTTGTTATAAACGGTTTGGATGCCTGGATTGATGTAGTTCACGTTGGAGATAATACCGTAGGAAAGTTCCAGGCTTCAGTGACGCTCTATGACTCTCCCAACTTTGGAAAACAAAATGCGAATCCAGATCACAAATATGCAATTCAACCATTGGTTTATAAATCGGCTAATGCCCTTGGTAATTCCGATTATGTTGATGGTTTAGTTCCAGATATTGAGGTTCGTGAATATGTAAACGAATATAGGCCTCTTGGAGATCCCTCTGAACCTTTATTGGCTGCTGCACTGGATGATATTAAAGGGGTGAAGAAAGCTTCTTATCTTTCTAAATCCCCCGATCTTAATATTCTAGATGAGGCCGGATCTGAAACCCCTGAATTTCAGAAGATGTATATCGATGAAGTTCCTCCGATTCCTTTAGAAAGAGATGACTTCTAATATTGAATGAAAGAAAAAAATAAAGCCCCGAAGATTAATTTCTTCGGGGCTTTTCTTTTACTCTGCTATATAATTTACTCTACAATATAAATTCCGTTGGGATTGATACCCGTATCAAACTCGTCTATCAAATTTCCGGTGTTGTCCTTTATGATAAGTTTACCATTCCCGGTAAAGTCGTAATTGACAAAGGAAGCATAGATTTTTCCTTCTGCTACCTCAAAACCATATAAGATACCTTCATCGCTGAAATTAGTAATTCCGGAGTCAGGAAGACTTTCCTCTCCCTGCCCTAATGTATAAACGGTGTCATCAAGTGTATAGTAAAGCACCTGCTCATCTAAATTAAGATTTCCGGGATGTTCTTTTTCATTAAATTCAAACTCCTGAACCACTTCCTGAATAGTCAGATCTATTTCCGTGATCTTTCCGGCAGTTTCATTTTCCGCATAAGAAGGCAAACCGGAAGATAGTACCCACAAACTATTCCCATTACTCACCATAGAATTAGGCACATCTCCTACCTCAATTGTTTTCTCAATTATATTAATATTTGGATCCAGTACGGAGATAGTATTATTAAATCCAAAACCACCTTTATGGGCGACATAGATCTTATCGTTTACAGTTAGAATCTTTTCGGGCCCCTCTTCCACCGGAATTGTTTCCTCTAACTCGAAATTTCCCAGATCATATACCGCTACAAAGTCATCATCGGGATCCGTCCCGTCTCCCCAGTTGGTTACAAAAGCTTTTTCATTTGAAAAATCTATAAACCTGGGATTATCCAATCCACTTTCAATTGTGGTAATATTTTCAAATGTATGACGATCTACCACCTGAATTTTTCCTGAAACATTCATAACTATAAAAGCATAATCTCCATAAAATCCTATACTTTGTCCCGTATCTCCGGGCGATTCCCCATTATTTTCTTCAGCATAGATATTATTTTGAATTTCCTCAAGATCAGGATCAAGATAGGAAACTGAACTATTTCCTGAACCGAAGTTCCCCTCATTAAGTACAAAAACTCCTTCGGAATAATTACCTAATTCCTCCTCCGGAATTTCATTTATCTCGTTATCGCTCTCACAAGATGCGAACAAAACAGCGCTAAGCACTGCGGCCATAAAAAATCTGATCTTCATAAATTATAATTTAAAGGTGATTGAACTATTAAAATATCTTCCCGGCATAGGTCGTCCGGGCATACTCATATACTTTTCATCAAAGAGGTTATTAACCTGAAATCCGATCTTCATAAAATCGTTTCGACCAAAATTCCTGGCTATGCCCAGATTGGAAACTTGGTGATCCTCCAGGCTGTAATTATTATCTGAAGAGGTAAAAATGCTCCCGTTATACAAAAGCTGATAAAAAACGGAATAGCGATTAAAATTATAGCCCAAAGAGGCCGTCGCCTTATGCTCGGGTACGTAGATGAGCTGTCTTTTGGTCGCCTGATTTTCACTATGTGTCCAGGCGTAGGTTAAATTCAAATCAAAATTATGACTGCCAATTGATTCGCTCCAATCCAACCCGGCCTCTAAACCGTAGTTCCGGACTTCATCTGTGTTTTCAGGTCGCCATAATCCACTGCTTGTAGGCACCCATCGCAACAGGTTTCTCGAATCTATCAGGTAACCTGCAAGATCAAATTTGAAGTTTTCCAGGCTGAATGTATGACCCAACTCCAACTGATGCGAAGTTTCCGGTTTTAAGTCTAAGTTTCCACCGGTATACCAGTAAAGGTCGTTAAATGTAGGAATCCTGAAATTCTTTGAAACTCCAAGCCTTAGTTCGTAATTTTTTGAAAATTTGTAAAGCCCATTTACAGCAAACAACAATGGAGACTCATAATTACTGGTCGCCTCTTTTCTGGCGCTTACCTGATAACTTAAATCTCCCAGGCTGTGTTTCAGCAATAGCGCCAAACTTCCAATATCACGACCATTGCTGCCGGTATTGGTCCCCTCTCCTTTTATTTGTTGGTACTCCAGGATGCCGGTAACCTCAAGATCGCGGGTAAAAAGATAGGTGAGATCTGTTTTTGCAATTCCGGTTCTGGCACGACCGAAATTATGTTCCTCCGTTTCCCTGTTTTCAAAATACCGGAATGTTTCATCTAAATAAGCTAATTTGAACGAAGAGCTAAAGTCGCCGTAAAAGCCATTCCACTCCAGAAGATTTCGGCTATTCACATCTTCGAACTTGCTTTTGGACGGGGCCGTAATAGTTCCTGAAAAACCTCTTTTGCCCTGGTAAAAATTGCTGTGAAACTTCAGAAGATGATCTTTATTTAGTCGATGAGCCACAGATAAGCCCAGGCCGGTATTTCTGAGATCCCCGTTTTCATTAAATTGATTTTCCCCGGGGTATTCAAAATCATTTTCAGAATTTTGCCGGGTTAGATTTAACTGAAAGCTGGTTTTTTCAGAAGAAACATCCGTTTTAAAAACTCCTGAAAAATTTTCGAAACTTCCATAGTCCAGTTTTAACTGGTTATGAAATTTCCCATCAAATTTAAAGCGATTGTTTAAATGAACGCTACCCCCAATGGCACCGCTTCCATATAGAACACTACCGCCACCCGGCCGAATGGAAATATCATTAACTATCCCGGTGGGAATGGTATTGAAATCGGTTTGTCCTGTAAACTGGGAATTGATATTGATCCCATTCCAGATCACGGCGGTTTGCTGTGCAGAAGTTCCCCGGAATGAGGCTGAAGAAACACCACCTAAACCATTTTCCCTAAAAAAGATAGTACTATTAAATTTTAATACTGAAGTAAGGGAAGGCTCATTTTCTCTTAAAATAGAATCATTCAGCAACATTACCCGACGTTCGCCCGAATCTCTTTTGAGAGATATATCGCTTAAAACCACTTCCTCCAACCTAGTCACAGGTTCGTCTTGTGATAATGCGGGCACGGCTAGAAGCAATCCCAGAAATAAAAGGTAATAACGATTTAGTTTCATTATACACCGACTTTTATCCCGAAAGTCTAAGAGTTAAATTAGTAATGCTTCTGGCAGGTCTCCTGGCTCGCGTCCTTGTTGTTTACCTTCCCATCGCGCAAAGCGACAGTGGTATGAAGTGTGACAACAGGCATTCCGGTTACGGAACTTAGCTTACAGTTGCGGGAACAGCTCAGGAATTTTTGAAGATTCAAATCACCTGATTCCCTTTTAATCGACGACGGTACATTCCGGCGTCAAACCAAAATTTCAATGTCAAAAATAAACATTTATGTTTGCGAAGCACTAAAATTTTTAAATAATCTTACTTTTGAAGTCAAATCTGTAATCTTGAAATATCTCATTTCCCTTTTTTCAATGCTATTGCTCTTTTCCTGTAAAAGCGAGGAAAAGAATGCTTCTACAATCCGAATTTCCGAAGGTAATCCGGTAGAAATTAAATATGCCAAAGGCTTCAGTATTGAAGAATTTAATGGTTATAGCATTGTGAAAGTAAATAATCCCTGGCCCGGTTCAGACCTTGACCTCACCTATCTTTTAACTGAAGAAGACGCTGAAATTCCAAAGGATTTGCAGTACGATCAGAAAGTGCAGATTCCTGTTGAGGAAGTGGTGGTCACTTCCACGACCCACATTCCGGCTTTGGAAGCACTTAAGGTCGAAAACAAATTGACAGGATTCCCCGGTCTCGATTATATTTCGTCAGAAAAGACCAGGGAGCTAATCAATTCAGGAAAAATAAAAGAGCTCGGAAAAAATGAAAATATCAATACCGAAGTGCTTATCGATCTTCAACCCGATGTTGTAATCGGTTTCGCCATTGATGGCAACAACAAAACCTTTGAAAATATTCAGAAGACAGGAATTCCCGTGGTTTTCAATGCCGATTGGGTGGAAGAAAATCCATTAGGCAAGGCAGAGTGGATTAAGTTTATGGGAGCGTTTTTCGGTAAGACCGCCCAGGCAACCACCATTTTTGATAAAATTGAAAATGATTATCTCGAAGCAAAAGAACTGGCTGAAACTGCAAAAAATCAACCTGATGTTATTAGCGGATCGATGTATAAAGACCAGTGGTATATGCCCTATGGCAATTCCTGGCAGGCCCGGTTTATCGATGAAGCAAACGCCAATTACCT